>CAJTSY010000016.1 GCA_910578995.1 uncultured Acetatifactor sp. | reverse complement strand
AGCGGAACCATAAGACAGCCGGGAACATCTGTCCCAAATGCGGCAAATGGACAGGACGGTTCTTTCTCCTCCGGCACGGCAAATGAGCAGAATGGAACTTCTTCTTCCGGCGCGACAAACGGGCAGAACGGGACTTCCTCCGGCACGGCAAACGGGCAGAATGGCTCTTCCTCCTCCGGCGCGACAAACGGACAGGACGGCTCTTCCTCCCCCGACGCAGACGCGAAACAGGAAGGCACCCTGTCTCAGACAGAGCCTGTGCAGTATGAATTCACCAATGTAACACAGGAATATTTTGACGATGCCCTGTTTATTGGGGACTCCCGGGTTTGCGGCGTCAAACTGTATTCCGGATGGGACAATTTTACCTATTACGCGGAAAACGGCATGACGATCTACAATATGTTCCAGAGCAAATCTGCCGAGGAAGAGGGTCAGACCATTACCATAGAGGAAGCGCTGCAGAAACGCACTTTTGGAAAAATCTACCTGGAAATAGGGATCAACGAAATGGGAACCGGAAACGTGGATTCCTTTATGAAAGCCTATGAGGAAGCCGTCAGCCGCCTGAGGGAACTGCAGCCGGATGCAATTATCTATGTCTGCGGCATCATGTATGTGAAACAGAGTAAATCCGAGTCGGATCCCATTTTCAACAATCCTGCCATACAGGAACGCAACGACCGTATAGCCGCCCTGGCAGACGGGCAGAACATATTCTATCTGGATATCAATGAACTTGTGACTGACGACACCGGAAACCTGAATCCTGACTACACCTGGGACGAGGTGCATCTGTTGGGAAAATATGATTCTCTGTGGCTGGATTATTTCTGCAGCCATGGGATTGTAAGGCCGGGGCAGCCGGAAGGATGACAGTATGCACATTATGATCATAGAAGACGAGCCGGATTTCGGAATGTCGTTCCTGCTGCTCTCCGCGATATATGCAATCTATTTTGTGGTTACCTGTATCGGGTTTATCAGAAATGTTCTGGAAAAATAAAACTATCCAAAAAAGACAGACCTCTCCTTACCGGAAACAGTCTGTCTTTTCCATCTGTTCAAGAGTCCCCGTAAAATACTACGTCGTAAAAGGCACACAACTGATCGGAACAGTTTCTGTACACATGGGGAACATCCGCCAGGAAACGCAGCGCCTGCTTTTCCTCCAATACGGCCTTTCTCTCTCCTGCCGTCAGTTCCAGGGTACCCTTTACCATAAAAATGTACTCCTCCATACTTTTGATATGGGGTTCCGCAGAATAAGCTGCCTCTCCGTCAAGCTCCATGTAAAAAACTTCTATCCCTCGCACAGGTTCATAGATATAGAGGGGATATAACCTCATTCTGCCGTCTTCCTTTGTAATGGGTACGACATCCTTTATCTTTGTCACAGTCAGAGAATTCTCCTGCTGCCTGTAAAAGAAAGACAAAGGAACCTTCAATCCTTTAGAAATTTTCCACAGGGTGTTGATGGTGGGGGAGGACTGCCCCCGCTCTATCTGTCCCAACATGGGTTTGCTTACACCCGTTAATTTTGCTACATCCTCAAGAGTCATCTGCCGGGTGTTCCTGACCTCCCTCAGATGCTCCCCTATTCTCCATGTAATCTGTTCCATCTCTTCTCCCTACATGAATGTACATTACCATATGTTGTGCAACTGCCTATAAAATTGCTCTGCAATTTCCATAGCACAAATATATTATAGCATACAAACATATAGAAGAGAAGATTATTCTATAAACTCTTCAAAAATTTATCAAAAGCTGCCTGTCCCTCAGAAGTCCGTTTATACACCCCCGCATCCTCCAGTACTTCCATAAATACCAGACCGATTTCCTTCTCCACGATTTCGTCAATATTGGAAGCGTCCATCTTATCATATCGGGCGGAAAATTCCTCCACCCAGTCCGCATGTTTGACCAGAACCTCGTCAGCCCGCAGGTCGGCGCCTGACAGTATGGCAGCCTTCAGCCGGGCCATTTCCTCCTTCAGCCGGGCCGGCAGCACCGCCAGTCCCATCACTTCGATGAGACCGATATTTTCTTTTTTGATATGATGAAGCTTTGCATGGGGATGATATACCCCCAACGGATGCTCCTGGGTGGTAATATTGTTCCGCAGCACCAGGTCCAGTTCGAAATTCTCCCCCCGTTTTCTGGCAATAGGAGTTATGGTATTGTGGGGTTCGCCGTCTGTGTAAGCGTATATAAACGCGCTTTCATCCGTATACTCCCGCCACTTCTCCAGGATTCTGTCCGCCAGCGCGATAATCCTGTCTGCGTCCGGAGAGTCTAAGCGGATCACCGACATAGGCCACGCAACCACCCCTGCCTTCACATCCTCAAACCCTTCCACCGTAAAGCTTCTCTCCACAGGCGCCTTGGCCATGGCAAACTCATAATGACCTCCCTGAAAATGGTCATGGCTTAAAATGGAACCTCCCACAATGGGCAGATCCGCGTTGGATCCCACAAAATAGTGGGGGAACTGTTTTACAAAATCAAACAGTTTACAAAAGGCGGCATGGTCGATCTTCATGGGAACATGCTGAAAATTAAATACAATACAGTGTTCATTGTAATACACATAGGGAGAATACTGGAATCCCCACTGACTGCCGTTGATGGTCACCGGGATGATCCGGTGATTCTGTCTGGCAGGATGGTTGATCCGTCCTGCATATCCCTCGTTCTCCCGGCAGAGCAGACACTTGGGATACCCGGACTGCTTTGCGTTCCTGGCGGCGGCAATGGCCTTGGGATCCTTCTCCGGTTTGGACAAGTTGATGGTGATATCCAGATCTCCATACCGGGTGGGCGCAATCCACTTGATATCCTTTGCTATACGGTATCTTCTGATATAGTCGGAATCCCTGCTCAGTTTATAATAATAATCCGTAGCCGCCCTGGGGGAAACCGTCTCATACAGCTCCCAGAATCTCCCGATGACCTCGTTGGGCCTGGGCATCAGCGTACCCATGACTTTCGTATCAAACAAATCCCGGTAAACCACACTGTTCTCGCTTATCAGTCCATGTTCATATGAATAATCACACATACGGTTCAGGATTCCTTCCAGTTCCGCCGCATATCCCTCAGGATTCCCGTCTTCCATGTATCCTGTCTCCCCGGCCTCCTCCAATTCATCCAGACCAAAAAGCTCCAACAATCTGTTTATGGTGAAAACCCTGTCTTCTTCATGCACCAGTCCCGCCTGCATTCCATAAGAAACCAGTCTCCTGATATCTGTCTGAATCATTTTCCATTTCTCCTTCCCTTTCGGTCAGGTCATGCCATATCTGTCATTCCCAGACTTTCCTTATTCTCCGGAAACCCTTATTCCGGATTACCTGCTACTGTTCCCAGACTTATTATATTTTCCGGAAAATTTTACTCCAGGACATCTCAGATCTCACTGGGCCCGTCTCCGATCTCCACCACATAGAAATCCGCCTTGTATCCGATCTTATTTTCATAGGCCTTCCCCACCTTATCAATGAAGGTATCTATGGCCTCATCCTTTACGATGCTCACGGTACATCCGCCGAATCCTGCCCCTGTCATCCTGGATCCAATGACACCGTCTATCTTCCAGGCCTCTTCCACAAGGGTATCCAATTCTATCCCCGTAACCTCGTAGTCATCCCGGAGGGATACATGGGAAGCGTTCATCAGCTGTCCAAACAATGCCACGTCATTCGCTTTTAAAGCTTCCACTGCCCTGACAGTGCGGCGGTTCTCATAGACGGCATATTTCGCCCGTTTTCTTCGCACATCGCTCTGGATGGCGGACTGATATTTCTCAAAGGATTCCTCGTCCAGATCCCCCAGACTCCTGATATCCGTCACTTTCTGCAATTCTGCCAACGCCGTCTCGCACTCGCTGCGGCGCTCATTGTACTTGGAATCGCCCAGACCACGCTTTTTGTTGCTGCTGGCAATGACGATCTTGGCCCCTTCCAGGGCAATGGGGGCATACTCGAAGGACAGATCCGACGTATCCAGGAAAATAGCATGATCCTTCTTTCCCATGGCAATGGCAAACTGGTCCATGATGCCGCAGTTTACTTTATTAAAATTGTTTTCCGCATACTGTCCGATCAGCGCCAGATCCTGGTTCGTCACATCAAACCCAAAGAAATCTTTCAAAATATATCCTGTGAGAACTTCCACTGACGCGGAGGAAGACAGTCCCGAACCGTTGGGAATATTGCCATACAGCATCAGGTCCATGCCCCCGGGCACCTTCATGCCCTTTTGGCCGAAAGCCCACATAACTCCCTTGGGATAATTGGTCCATCCTGCCTCCTTGGAGGGAACCAGATCCTCCAGGGAGGACTCGATGACGCCCAGTTTCTCAAAATTCATGGAAAAGAACCGAAGCTTATGATCCGTTCTCTTCCGCGCCGCGCCGTATGTGCCAATGGTCAGCGCGCAGGGGAAAACATGTCCGCCGTTGTAATCGGTATGTTCCCCTATCAGATTTACCCGCCCGGGTGCGAAATATGTCTTTACACCCTCGGCATCTCCGAATACCTCTACAAATTTCTGCATAATTTCTTTTTTCATACCTTCTCCTATCTGCCCTGTACCGGGCTGTTCCGTCTCGGGCCGCCTTGTGAGCATGCTTTGATTGTATACCGTTTTCCGTTCTGTTTTGCAGCAGCGCTCACTGCAGTCCCTGTCCATTCCCTGTGTTTTTATTATACACAAAAAAACAAACGGACTGCCACATCCATTTGTTCTTTTTACCTGTCAAAATGTTAAATTCTTAATAGGAATCCACTTTTTCCACGCCGATCTGATTCTTTCTGACAGAAGCCATTTTACCTGCCAGCAATTTTGCCCCTTCCGCCAGTCCGCTGCATCCAAGCACTGCCGTGGTTATAAATACGGGAACCAGACTCAGCAGATACCGCGCCCTTCCCTCAAAAAGCATCACAAAGAAAAACGCGCCTATAAATATCACTATCACCACTGTATGAATGCACCGCTTTTCCGTATCCTGCTTCTTTTTAAACACAGACACAGCCACACATGCTGCCTCTGCCAGAATACCCGCGAGTACAAAGAACCATGTACCCTGACTCCATGTGACGAACTTTTTGTAGTCCTTCCCCTCCTGCCAGTAAAAATCCCTCAATGGCTCCTTCCAGCTGCTACCCGTAATATCCGGGTAATCCCATGCATGGAAAAATCCCTCCTGGAACCAGCTGAAAGTGCCGTCGTTAAAATTCATAACCTGTTTCCTCAACCAGAAATCAAACAGGCCCCCAAAGCCTTTTTCCACAATCCTGTCCTTGGCATAATGCAGCTCTATGGACTGCCGGAATCTCCTTGGATAACCCGCATAGGCCCTTGCTATCACAAGTCCGTCTCCAGAGCAGGAACCTGTGGTAAGCTCATTCAGCCCATTATAAAAATAATTGCTCCATGTCATCTGTAGGTCATAATCCGGAACATAATCCAGGGCCGCATACATGCCGGACCTGCACCATACTGCCAAAACAAAGCCGCAGACTGTCAGGCCCAGGCGCAGTCCCAGTTTCTTCAGCCTGCCGGACCAGGCATCCTTCTCAAACAGAAACCATACAAAATCCACCCCCAGGACCGCAATCAGGGCAATGTAGCAGTTGGCCTTCATGATTCCCCCTATAACCCCCAGAAAAACCATCAGAAGCCATACCAGATACCTGGCTTTCTGTCTCATACGGCGGAATACCATGTACAAAAACACCACCAGAACAGGCATTGCAATGCTGCTGCCGTCCGTATAGGGAATGATCTGCCAGGGACACAGCCCCATTATAACCACACCTGCCAGCAGGCTCAACACAGTGGGAGCTATTTTCCTGCTTGCCACAAAGACTGTCATGGCTGAAAAAAACACCGCCAGGGCAAACATCAGGCACTGAAACTGGATCCAGATAAATTCAGGATTGTAAGCATAACCCGCCAGGGAAGAAGAAAAACTGTACAGCACATACAGCAGCCAGGTTATGGGTACATTATTGCTGTAAATATAATAATAATCCCCTCCTCCAATGCCTTCCCCCTCATACATCCACCGGGCGGAATTTGCAACAGAACCACAGTCCCAACCTCCGTAGAAAGCGATGCATTTGGAACTTTCCACCTTAAAAATGTAAAACAGAACACTGACGAAAAGGCAGACCAGAATGGTTCCTGCCTTGGTGTACCTGTTCAGCGGAATCCTGTCAAGAAGCAGATAGATCGCCACAAACACCAAAATGGCCCCCAGGGCAAACAAAAGCAGGACGGGGTTGGAATAAAGGGTTTCTATCTTATGAATCTCGTTATAATCCATCTCATTTCCCACAAATACGGTAAAATAGAATACCGGTACAAATACGACCAACAAACACAGTGCCGACATGAAAGATGTCAGATTTTTTATTTTCATGTTAAGTCTCCTGTCCTGGGCGCTTTCTGTCTGAAAGTCCGCAGTCCGTCTTTTTGAATTAATGTTATAGCCATTTTACATCAATGGAATGAAAAATACAAGCATGTCCTCATTTTGATTGATGTCTGCAGCCACATCGGTAATATTGCTTATCCGGTGCCGCCGCAAGGCGTTTTCATGCGCTCTTTGCGTGATTAACCCGAGACTGCGGGCGCTTAAACGGATAAGAGAGGCTCCCGGTGAACAGCAGTATCAGTTTCATATATCCCGTCACTGCCATAGTCATAAATACCGGCACATAATTCAGCAGATACCTGGCCCTTCCCTCAAACAGCAGTACAAAGAAAAACATTCCGATAAAAATCAAGATTCCCGCTGAATGTATACAACGTTCCTCCGTATGTTCCCTTTCCCTGAAAACCGATACCACAGCAAACACTGCCTGAGCCACAATCCCCGTCAATACAAAAATCCAGATTCCCTGGCTCCATGTAACAAATTTCCGGTAATGATCTCCCTCCGCCCAGTAAAAACTCCGCAGAGCCTCCTTCCATCTGCCATTCGTGATATTTTCATATTCCCACATGTCAAATCCGCCTTCCTGAAACCAGCTGAAGGTACCGTCGTTAAAATTCATCACCTGTTTCCGGAGCCAGAAATCCATGAGCCCAAGGGGACCTTTTTCCACAATTCTGTCCCAGGCATAATGAAGTTCCACAGACTGCCTGAATCTCCGTGGATAACCCGCATAAGCTTTCGCAATTACCAGGCCGTCAATTGAATATGATCCTGTAGTCGACTCATTCAGCCCATTATAAAAGAAATTAGTCCATGTCATCTCCAGATCATGATCCGGAATATAATCCAGGGTTCTGTAAATTCCGGCCCTACACCACACCGCGGCAGCACAGCCTAGCGCCAACAGAAAAATGCGCACCCCCATCTTTTTACATTTAGGGATAATTCCTTCCCTTTCTGACAGCAGCCAGATAACATCCACTGCCAAAACCGCCAGAAGCGCCACATAACAGGTAGCCTTCATAATTCCCCCCGCCATGCCTGCAAGGATAAGCAGGAACCAGATCAGATACCTGCCCTTATGCCTCATGCGGCGGAACAATGCATACAGTAACAATACCATTACGGGCATGGCAATGGTGACGGGATCCGTGTAGGGAACAGCCTGCCAGGGACACAGACCAACCATGAGAAGACCCGTCAGAAGGCCCAACGCCGTAGCCGCTATTTTCCTGGTGACCAGCAGGATAGTCATGGCTGACATAAATACCGCCAGGGAAAACATAACACACTGAAACTGGATCCAGATAAATTCAGGATTATACGGATAACCCGGCATAGAACCGGAAAACTGATATAATATATACAGCAGCCAGGCCATGGGAACGTTATTGCTGTAGATATAGTAATAGTCCTCATATCCAAGACCTTTTCCCTGGGAAAACCACCTGGCGGAATTGGCCACATTTCCACAGTCCCATGCGCCATAGACCGCGATGCATTTTGATATTTCCATCTTTACCGCACACAGGGCGGCACACAGAATAAAGGACAGGATAACGGTTCCGGCCTTCGTATATGTATTCAGGGGTATTTTATCCAGAAGCACATACAGGACTGCAAAAAGCGCCAGAGCAGGAACAGCGCCCAACAGTAGGACCGGATTGGAACAGAGGGTATCTATTTTATGTATCTCATTGTAATCCATATTGGTTCCTGCAAACAGGACAAATCCAAAAACAGGAAGAAACAGGGCCAGCAGAAAAACAGCCAATGACAAGGATGTCAGATTTCTTATTTTCATGTAAATTTCCTCACAGTGTTTTATCTTTCAAGCTTTCATTTTATCATTCAGTCTTTCGTTTTACCATTCAATGGTTTTGTTTTACCTTTCAATATTTAGTCTTTACTCAGGATCACGTTTTCCGTCTTCCAATTATATAGCAGCCTGTGGAAAAAGACAAGCCTGGTCTCAGCCCTTCCCATAATTCCTGCCAAAACCCTTCAGGTCGTTTTTTCCATTTCCAGTCCATGAGTCCGTTTCTCCAGGCTCATATAGCTCTGGTAAATGATTACAAATCCCAACGGCCCTCCGATGATGCCCCAGATGCCGAACAGCTGTACCCCGGCATAAATGGACAGGAGAATCGCCACGGGAGACACGCCCACCCGGCTGCCGATCAGCTTTGGTTCCAGGATCTCCCTTATAAAGATACACACCACATACACAATCAGACAGACTCCCATCCTGACATAATTTCCCAGAAAAAGCTGCTGTATTCCCAGGGGCACCAGCACCACGCCGGTACCGATAAAGGGCAGGGCATCCAGAAGACCTGCCAAAAGTCCCCACAGTATCCCGTTTTTGATCCCGCTAACTTCCAGGGCAAAGGCGGCGGCAGCCCCGATAAGGCTCATGATAATGACCTGGGCCTTTACATAGGTTGCAATATACCGTATGATTCCGCAGATGATTTCCAGGAAAACATGACATTCCTCCCTGTCCAGCAGGCCGTTCATTATATTGTCGTAATCCTTGGCCAGAAGAATTACCGCTATGAGAAAAGTGACGAGAAAGGCGCCCACCGTTCCCAGGGCCTTCACATAGGTCAGGGACTGGGACAGCATGTCCGGCAGAAATTCCAGCTGAAAATAATCGATTCCGTCCTGAATCCTCACAAACAGAAGCTGTTCCAGATACAGGTTGTCGATTCCAAGGGTCCTTCCCACCACATTGCATCCTTCATGGATAAAATAGGCCAGTTCCGTCTCCAGGGCGTCCAGGCTCCTCACCCATCCGGGTACGCTTCCCACGATCCAGGAAAACAGAATCCACAGAAGAACGGTCAGGATTCCACAGGCAGACAGCATCAAAAGAACCGCCCCGATCTGCCTGTGAATCTTCATTTTCCGCTCCATTTTCTGCAGCAGCGGACCGAAAATTGTCACAAACAGCACGGCCGTCAGCACCGGAGCCGCCAAAGGCACGATACATTTCAGGAAAAAATAAACTGCCCCCGTCAAAAGGAGCAGTCTCAATAACCTGTTGTCTTTCAATCTGTCAGCCATACCATACCCCTGCCTTTCTTATCCGCTTTTAGTATGGCTGATTTCCGGAAAATCATTACTGTGAAAAAAAGGAAAAAACCCGGCCGCTGGGGGTAACCTGAAAGGAAAGTTTTTTCCGGAAGACAGGATGGATGAATTCCAATGAATAAGCGCACAGAGCCACATTCCGGACCTTCAGGGACTCTGTCAATTCCCTGCTGCGCGTATTTCCGTATTTCAGGTCGCCCAAAAGCGGCATCCCCCTGTGGGCCATCTGGGCACGGATCTGATGAAAACGTCCCGTCTCCAGGGTAATATCCGCCAGGGCTATCTCCTTCTCCCCGGACTTTTTTAATATCGTATAATCCAGAACTGCTTTTTTTATATTGTCTGTCCTGTTCCCTGTCTCTTCCTTTATTCCATCAAGTACAACCGCCCTGTTATCCCTGTCCCTGTAAATGTAATTCTCAAGCCTTCCCCTGTTTTCCTCCGGCAGCCCGCAGACCACGGCATAGTAATATTTAGAGAAAAGCTTCTCCTGCAGCTGTCCGGTGAGAGCGGCGGCGGCTTTCTTATTTTTGGCAAATACAAGTAATCCTTCCACAGGCTGATCCAGGCGGTGGATTATCCCCAGATAAGGATTTTTCAAATAATTTTTCAGCTCGCTTACCACATCCTGCCGTCCCACATGGGCCGTCTGGGTGGCAAGGCCCGCCGGTTTGTATACTACAACAATATGATCATCCTCCGATAAAATCATTGTCTGCAAGCTTGTTCCTCCTATTCCAGTTCCGTCTCTGCACTACGGTGCCCTTATAGGGGAATGAAATTTCATCTGCAAAGTGCGCAGCTGAAATTTCATTCCGGGCACCTTCGTTCCGAGACTGTTATAAAATTTCCTATTGACATTTCTTAGCTGGACTAATTAGGTCGCTGCGCGACAGCTCAAATTGCCACAAACGGCAATTGCGTAAAGTCTCTTCGACGCACCCTTATGAGATAAAATTCATAAAGTCTCTTCGGCGCAGTCCTCTCGGATAATGATTTTTCATGATTCCTCCCGCCAGTTTTCCCCATCCCATGGTAAATCCTTCTATGCAGACCAGGTACCACCCTTTTTCTCCCTGGGCAGGAAATGTCTGTCCCTTGAGGTAAGCGGCAGTGAGGGCATCCTCCGCCTTCAGGTTCCATATGTGCGCCCCATATTCCGGCGGCAGGACCAGGGCCAGGGCATGGGAAGGTTCAAAACGGTTCTTCCTGATCTCCCCAAGATGCAGGCAGGGGCGCAGTACTTTTAATCCTTTCAGGGAGGGCATTTCTCCCGGAACCAGGTATATATGCCCGCCGAACCGAATTCCCTTCACTGCCTCTCCCATACCCACAGCCTGTCCTATTCCGGAAAAAAGTCCTCCGGAACGGAAATCCGCAGGCAGGCGTATGTTTTCCCGGCAGAATTCCTCCAGTCCTTCCGCTTCCTTCTCAGCAATACCCTTTACGGCGCCTCCTGCCGCCGAATGCCGGATCTGAACCTGTCCGCCGCCTTTTATCAGGTCTTCCCGAAGAGATCCAGTTTTCCGCAGTACCGCCGCGAAATGTCCCTCCCCTTTGACCCGGTGGGGCCAGATCCGCAGAGTATGTTCCAACCCTGAAATATTATCTATAAAATTGAACCTGACAGGATACCTGTCGGCTCCGAAGCCCAGTTTCTCTTCATCCACAGGCAGAATCTCAAAATCCCCGTGACGCTGCAGAAATCTGCCTATGCTGCCCTCATTCTCCTCCGGCGCAAAAGTGCAGGTGGAATATACAAGCCGTCCGCCGGGACAAAGCATCCTGGCCGCACAGTCCAGAATCCCGTCCTGTCTCCCGGCGCACAGCTCTACATTCTCAGGGCTCCATTCCTGGCAGGCTGCTTCGTTTTTGCGGAACATTCCCTCCCCGGAACAGGGTGCGTCCACCAGAATCCGATGGAAATATCCAGGGAAAAATTCTGCCAGGCGCTCCGGAGTCTCATTTGTGACGCAGGCATTGCATATCCCCATTCTTTCCACATTTTCCGACAATATTTTCGCCCGGGCGGCATTTATCTCGTTACATATGAGTATCCCCTTCCCCTGCATGGCTGCCCCTATCTGGGTGCTTTTCCCTCCGGGAGCGGCGCACAGATCCAACACCCTTTCCCCAAGGCAGGCTTCCAACAGGGTCACGGGAACCATGGCACTGGGCTCCTGTATATAATACAGTCCCGCGTCATGAAAAGGATGTTTTCCCGGCTGGTCCTCCCCCTTGTAATAATACCCCCCACAGGCCCAGGGAACCTCTGTCAGATGGGCAAAACCAGTCATGTTTCCATCCCTGTATTTCTCCAAAACAGTATGTCCTTCCTGATCCTTTTTCAGCGGATTCAGCCGCAGGGCATGGTACCGCTCCTCTCCAAAAGTTTTCAGAAAGTCCTCATATTCCTCTCCCATCATCAGCCGCATTCTCTGTTGAAAAGCTTCCGGCAGCATAAATACTCCTATCCTTTACAATGTATAATACCTCAGTCTCCCAGTTCCCGTAGATGATTTTTGATACAAAAAATAACGGCCTGGGTTCTGTCCGATACGTCTATTTTCCGGAAAATCTTAGATAGATGGTTTTTAACAGTCTGTTCTCTTATTTTAAAATGATCGGCAATTTCCTTATTGGCTTTGCCTTCCAGTACCTGAATTAATATCTGTATTTCCCTGTGCGTAAGCAGTTTTATCTTTTCCCTGCACTCTCTTCCCGGCATCCTGTCAGGTTCTGGCGGGATATATTTTCCTCCGTCCGCAACCTTCCTTACCGCCCTGATGAACTCATCAATATCCACATTTTTTGGTAGATATCCGTGTGCACCTTCCCTCACCGCTTCTGACACACAGTCTGTATCCCTGCAGTCGGTTAAAACAAGTATGCTTACCTCCGGCATGGAATTCCTAATTTCCCGCAGCACCTGGATACTGTCTTTTCCGGTCAGGCCTGAATCCAGGATCAATATATCGGGAAGATATTTATTCATTTTCCTGCGGCTGAGCTTTTCCATACATTCCAGGCCGTCCTCCGCTTCTTCCACCACCTCCGCAGTTCCGTCCTTTTCCAGCAATGCCCTGATTCCTTTTCTTACCAGGGTCTGCCCATCCGCCAGCATAACTTTTATCCCCATAGGAAAACCACCTCTAAATAATCCAGACCGTATCCCTTATCTTATCCACTGTCTCCTGCAGGTTCCTGCCGATGACGGCCAAATCCTGTCTGGCCTGTACGGGATTTTTTGGAATAAGGGAGCTGCTCTGTTCTATTTTATGTACCAGATGTTCCAGAGCTTCTATGGAACTGCTCTGCAGGGAATCTGCCGTCTCCCTCTCCAGACAGGAATTTTCATCCCTGGATTTCAATACCTTCTCCAGTTTCCCTGCATATTTTCCCAGGGTTGCTTTCCTCTGGTTCCATTCCCTGTTCTGTTCCTCAAGGGCTTCTCTTTCCTTCTTTATCTGCTGTATTTCCTCCCTGTGGACTGCTTCCGCGTTCCTGGGGGAAAATACCTTGAAATCCTCCGGTTCCGCATCCCGGTAGACCTTTAACCTGCTGTCTATCTCCACGATCCTTTCCGTATTGGCCATTATCTTCTTTTTAAGGTCCTTTATCTCCCTGCGCAGTTCCGTGAGCACTTCTTTCAGGGTATAATAATCTTCTTTTACCATGGAACCCCCTTCTCAGGAATTCACTGTAGGTTCCTCATAGAAGGAACAGCCGCAGCGCCCGTTTTCCTTTGTCACATAAAGTGCGGAATCCGCCTTTTTGTACAGATCCTCTTCAAATCCACAGGAGGAAAAAGCCACGCCCACACTGACAGAGACAGGAGGCAGGCCGTCCTCCGGATTTTTCAGGATATGATTGATGTTCTCCACCTTTTCCCTTATCACGGACATCATGTCTTCCGTGACTTCCGCGAGAATCACTGCAAATTCATCCCCTCCTATTCTTGCCGCATAATCGCTGACCCGGAATCCTTCCTCCAACATTTTAGCTACTTTTTTCAGAACCCTGTCCCCCATTTCATGACCATACTGGTCATTCACCAGTTTAAATTTATCCACATCCACGATCATAAGGGCAATGGGCGACGAACTGCTTTTCATGATCTGCCTCAGTCTGTCAAAAGCGCCTCTGTTAATGATTCCGGTAAGGGCATCGTGTTCTGCCCGGTAATTCAGGATTTCCTCATTTGCCGTGTTCAGTTCATATATATTATTATAGGTCAGAGCCAGGTATTTAAACTCATAAGAGCCTGACACGGACAGTTTTTCCTTGTCCTCTATGTTCTCTATATAGATCTTGAGAGGTTTTATAACCAAAAGTATAATGAGCACAAACATCAGAATATTTTCAATAAAAAGGATACTGATCAGAATCTGCTGATGCGTCATGGTATTCTTCAGCCCGGAAGCGCTCCTCTGCTGTTTCCGCATGGTATCATCCACAATATTGTCTATAAAATAGGAGATATTCTCCATGATCAGTTCCTTGGCCTCCTGATATTCAGAGCCGAAAACCATTTCCTGGGCTTTACCGATCATGTCTTCCGGATTCAGTTTACGGTCTTCCTCAGTGATCTCCATATTTTTCACATCTTCCGGCAGGGTATCCCTGTCTAATTCCGCTGCCTGGGAAACCAGGGCCATGGCATAAAACTCATCCGTCATCAGACGGTTGGAATAATCAAGGGCAGACTGAAGATACTGTTCTATTTCACTGCTCACATCGAACATTTTCATCTGCTCCAGGGCCATATCCCTGCGTCTGACATCATATGCCTCCTGGAAATAGTTTTCCATATATTCCGGATCCATGGTCACCGCATACAGGCGTACCTGCTCTGTAAGGTAATCGGATCCCTCTTTCACAAGGGAGGCATTTTTTTCACAGGCGATATAGTCCTCTGTTGAGGACAGCATAGCATTGTATCTGTGGGAAGCATAATAAGTAGCCCCTATCAAGAACATGTAAAGAATACAGGACAGAACCATCATATAAATATTGATATTTTTTATTTTCACTCCCCTGATAGATCTCTTCTCTTTTTCCCCCATGGAACCACGGCCTCCCTTCCCTGACTCATCTCATTTTATTATACCCTATCCTTCCCAAAAAGGACAGACTGTTTTTTACAAAGGCTCCCTTCCTGGAAGTCCTGCTTTTCTGGGGTATTTCACGGGTGTGTCTTTCACCTTCCTTATCACGGACAGGCATCTGCATATACATGAATCCGGAAGCAGGAATTCCTTATTTTCCGTGGTCTCTCCCCCCAGAATGGCAATGGCCCTCTCCGCTTCCGCCATTTCATCCGAAGCGCCCTCCGACTTATAGGCTATAAAAAAACCCCCTTTTTTCACAAAGGGAAGACAGTATTCTGACAAAGTAGACAGATTTGCCACTGCCCTGGAAACACACAGGTCAAAACTTTCCCTGAGTTTTCCCGGCCTGGCTAAATCCTCCGCCCGTCCGTGCACCGTCTCCACCCCGGTCAGTCCCAGATCCCCTATGACGGCGTTCAGAAACTGAATTCGCTTATTCAGGGAATCCAAAAGGGTAACCTTCATCCCCGGAAAGGCAATCTTCAGCGCAAGTCCCGGAAAACCTGCCCCTGTTCCCACATCTATAAGGGAACAGGGACGGGTGGCATCCCATACTTTTACCAGGGTCAGACTGTCCACAAAATGCTTCTTCACCACATCCTCATATTCCGTTATGGCAGTAAGGTTCATCACCTGGTTCCATTCCGCAAGCATCTCATAATACCGGACAAACCGGGCAATCTGACTGTCATCCAGGGAAATTCCCAGGGCGTCCAGATCCCTTTCCAATCCTGTGGTGTCATTTACCATTTTCATTTCCTCTCTCCTGCCTGTCTTCCAAATCTCTCCATATAAACTAACAGAACAGACACATCTGCCGGCGACACTCCGGAAATTCTGGAGGCCTGTCCCAGGGAAGAGGGCCGAAACAGCTTCAGTTTCTGCCTTGCCTCCAGGCGCAGGGACGACACCTGGTCATAATCGATATCCTCCGGTATCAGTTTCCTCTCCATCTTTTTATACTGCTCCACCTGCCGCTTCTGTCTTACGATATATCCTTCATATTTTATTTCTATTTCGACTTGTTCCAGAACCGGGTCCGGAAGCGGTTTTCTTTCCTTATCTACCTCTCCCAGTATTTCATAGGAAAGTTCCGGACGGCACAGCAGCTCCGCCAGGCTGGCTGCCGTTTTCAGGGACGAACTTCCGTGATTCTCCAGGAACTTCTGTATCTCCCTGTTCGCCCCCACAAATGTATTCTTCAGGCGGCTGACTTCCTCCCGTATGAGCCTTTCCTTTTCCAACAGGGTCCTGTATTCCTCCTCCGTCACCAGCCCTTTTTCATATCCCTTTTCCCTGAGACGCAGGTCTGCGTTATCCTGGCGCAGCAGCAGCCTGTATTCCGCACGGGAAGTCATCATCCGGTAAGGCTCACTGTTGTCCTTTGTCACCAGGTCATCTATCAGCACCCCGATGTAGCCTTCCGACCGGTCGATGGTTAAAGGTTCCTTTCCAAGGATGGACATGGCCGCGTTCACGCCGGCTACCAATCCCTGACAGGCCGCTTCTTCATATCCGCTGCTGCCGTTAAACTGGCCTGCACTGAACAGTCCCTTTATCTCCTTGAATTCCAGGGTTCGGTCAAGCTGCCTGCCATTTATGCAGTCATACTCAATGGCATAGGCATTTCTCACAATCCTGCATTTTTCCAGGCCGGGAACCGTTCTGTACATGGCAAGCTGTACGTCCTCCGGAAGGGAGGATGACATCCCGCCCACATACACTTCATTGGTGTGCAGTCCCTCCGGCTCGATAAAAACCTGGTGCCTCTCTTTATCCGCAAATTTTACAACCTTATCCTCTATGGAAGGACAGTACCTGGGACCTGTTCCTTCTATGATTCCGGCATAAATGGGAGATCTGTCCAGATTGTTCCTGATAATATCATGGGTTTTCGCATTGGTGTAGGTAAGCCAGCAGGAGACTTGTTCCTTCCGGATATCTTCCGGATTTGTGGAAAAAGAAAAGGGTACGATCTTCTCATCTCCTGGCTGTTCTTCCATCTTTGAAAAATCAATGCTCCGTCCGTCCATTCTGGCAGGTGTTCCCGTCTTAAAACGACGCAGCTCTATTCCCATCTCCTTCAGGGAATCCGTCAGATAAGTTGCCGCCTGCAGTCCATTGGGACCAGTGTAGGTAATGGACTCCCCACACAGACATCTGGCTCCCAGGTATGTCCCTGTGCACAGTATGACTGCTTTACACATGTAAACCATTCCTGTAAAGATTCTTACGCCTTTAACTTTCTTTTTTCCCGAAACTGATTCCCACAGAATTTCACATACTTCCCCCTGCTTTATGGTCAGATGGTCCTGGTTCTCCAAAACCTTTCTCATGGCTCTGGAATAATCCGCCTTGTCAGCCTGGGCCCGGAGGGAATGGACTGCGGGACCTTTGGACACATTCAGCATTTTGGACTGTATAAAGGTTCTGTCTATATTTTTGCCCATCTCGCCTCCAAGGGCATCCAACTCCCTCACCAGATGCCCCTTGGAGGTTCCCCCTATATTGGGATTACAAGGCATAAGGGCTATGCTGTCCACACTCACCGTAAAAATCACGGTTTCCAGGCCCAGTCTGGCACAGGCCAGAGCAGCTTCGCATCCCGCGTGGCCGGCTCCTATGACACATACGTCCGCATTCTCAATAAATCCATCCCTCATAATCTCCACTCCCTACCCACAGCTTCCGGGCCTACTTTCCCATACAGAATTTGGAAAAGATCTCATCTACCAGGTCGTCCTCCACTTTTTCCCCCGTTATCTTCCCAAGGGAGGCGTAGGCCGCCATCAGATCTATATAAAAGAAATCCTCCGTCAATCCTTCCTCTATACTTTTTTTAATCATTTTCAGGTAAGAATCCGTCTCCTCCAACGCCTTTATATGTCTTATATTCGTAACTACAATATCATTGCTGCTTTTCATTTCCCCTATGGAAAACATATCCTTTATTGTCTGTTCAAATTTCTCCATACCGGAACCGTCCCTGGCGGAAATTTTTACAATGGTACAGGCGCCCTCCTCATCTCCGAACAGCTCCTCTATCATTTCTTCCGTTACTTTTGTCTCCAGATCACTTTTGTTCAACAGTACTATCTTCTTCTTCCCTTTGATAATGGAGACTATTTCCCTGTCATTTTCATCCAGAACACTCGAAGCGTCCACCACGTAGACAATAAGATCCGCACCCTCAACATATTTTAAAGTCCTTTCCACACCTATTTTTTCTACCGTGTCTTCCGTTTCACGTATTCCTGCCGTATCCGTCACATTCAGGCTGAGATCCCCCAGTCTCACATTCTCCCTGAGAATGTCCCTTGTTGTTCCCGCCACATCTGTCACAATGGCTCTTTCCTCCCCCACCAGACAGTTCATAAGAGAGGATTTGCCCACATTGGGCTTGCCCACAATCACTGTGTTGATTCCTTCTTTCATCATCCTGCCGCTTTCAAACGTATCGCACAGCTTCTTTATCCTTTTCTCCAGCAAGGTCATTTTTTCAGCCAGTCTCTCCGGATACCCTTCCAGACTGTAATTCTCCGGGTCATCCAGGGCAGATTCAATATAAGCCATCTCATACAGAACCCGGCTTCTGATTCCTCTCACCTCGTCGGACAGAAGTCCTCTCAGCTGATTCACGGAAGCAGTCAGCGCATATTCATTTCTGGACTGGATGATATCCATCACCGCCTCGGCACTGGACAGATCCAGTCTCCCGGTTATAAAAGCCCTCTTGGTGAATTCCCCGGGTTCCGCAAGTCTGGCTCCCGATTTCAGGACGGCATCCAGTATCTTCCGCATTACCAGAACACCGCCATGACACTGGATCTCAACAGTATCCTCACCGGTAAAGCTTCTGGGCTCCCTCATCACCACCGCCATTACCTCATCTATGATAAATCCGTTCTCGCAGTCCTGCACAAATCCGTAATACAGCATATGGCTTACTGCTTTTTTTAAAATTCTCTTTCCGGAAGGGGAGCGGAAAATCCTGTCTCCTATGGCAACCGCATCTTCACCGCTGATCCTTATAATGCCTATCCCCGAATCCGTCATTCCCGTGGCAATCGCCGCAATCGTATCCTCTTTCATAGTGTGTCATAACCTTTTTCGTTTTTTGATATATGTGTACAAATGTATAACTACATACATAAAACCGGATATATAATTAAATATATCCGGTTTTACGACTATACATTATCTCTTATAAGTAACCACAACTCTCCTGAAAGGCTCGTCGCCCTCGCTGTGGGTGGATATATATTTATCATTCTGCAATGTAGAGTGGATGATCCGCCTCTCGTACGGGTTCATGGGCTCCAGTGAGACGGGCCTTTTGGTCTTTTTAACTTTATACGCTATATTTTTGGCCAGATTTTCAAGGGTTTCCCTTCTCCTCTGACGGTAATTTTCCGTGTCGACCTTTACCCTGACATACTCCTCCATCTCTTTGTTTACCACCAGGGAAACCAGGTACTGCAGGGAATCAAGGGTCTGTCCTCTCTTACCGATCAGCACGCCCATCTCATCCCCCGAAAGCTCGATATCCATCGTCTTCTCTTCTTCCCGGTACACCACATCCACGACAACCTGCATACCCATTGCCGCAAATACATCATTTAGAAAATTTTTGGCCGCATCTTCAGCCGAAACCTCCTCTATTTTTACCGCTGCCTTAATGACGGCCGGCCTGGAACCGATTCCCAGAAAACCGCTGGATCCCTCCTCTATTACCTGATAGTCCAGCCTGTCACTGGTGACGCCGAATTTCCTGCAGGCCTCCGTTATTGCTTCGTTCACTGTCTTGGCAGACACTTCAACAAACTCCTGCTCCTTAACCATCTCTCGCAATCCTCCTCATTCAGAGCTGCTGTTTAATTTCTGTTATTGTTTCTTTCGTTATAATCCTTAACCATATTTGCCTTGGACATCATGCTTCCCGGCTTTGCATTTGTCCTGCTGTAGGTTCCGTCAGCCGTCCTGTTTGCATCCGCCTTCTGTACCTGGCTCTGGGAATTTCCCGAGGACACATTTGCCTTGTTCTGAATACTCCTTGTATTCATGCTGGCATAGGCGTTCATCCTCTCCTGTGTCTTCTTCATCTTCTCGATCTTCTTCGCGCTCTTTGCCGAATTCTTCTTGATGACCTCGTCAAAATCCATCTTATCTATATGCTTATTGATGACCACCTGCTGGATACTTCTCACCACGCTGCCGGCCACCCAGTACAGACCCATACCTGCCGGGAAAGAGAAGCAGAACCATGCGGACATCAGCGGCATGAACATGTTCATGGTCTTCATGGAAGCCGCCATGGAAGATGCCTTCTCATTGCCGTTTGAAGGCTGCTGGGGCATCAGCTTTACATTGATCCACTGGGTTACCGCGGACAGAACCGGTATCAGGACAGCGCCAATCACGATTCCCCAGGCACCCACTGCCCAGGCGCTCCTGATCAGGGCGCTGGGGGTATCTCCCATATTCAGCCCCAGGAAATTGTTATAAATATCTATCAGTCCCCTGGTGGATTCATTGCTCAGTATCACATGTCCCTGGTAGGTCAGCTGGCTTAATCCGTAATGATCTGAAAGAAGCGCCATATCCGCGGAAGATAATTTGTTTAACACATCTATGATTCCGTTAGTTATGTCACCTTTGGCGATAGACTGTCCGTACATCGATACCGTACTTACAATTCCGTCAATACCGGAATTCTGGAGAAATCCCCCCTTGTCCACGGATTCGATGTGGTCCGCCAGAACCTTAAAAGTATTTCCTATCTGTGTAACATAGGCCGGCATCCGGTAGATCACCTGGTACAGGGCGAACAAAATGGGCATCTGGATCAACAGCTGCAGACAGCTTCCGCTGGCAGAAACCCCATATTTGGCGTAAACCATCTGTATTTCCTGGTTTTTCGCCATCAGGGATTCCTGGTCCGACCTTCCCTTATATTTTGACTCGATGGCCTGTATTTCGGGACTCATTTTTACCTGCAGCTTGGAAAATTTCTGCTGCTTGATATTCAATGGCATCATCAGAAGGTTTACCACAATGGTAAACAGAATGATGGCAAGTCCGATATTCGGAATCCCAATAAAATCAATCACATAGAAAATGCCGTTCATGATCTTACCCAACAGCCATGCAACCTGCCCAATAATGGGAGTGGTGTTCTGGGTCAGTATAATTAGATTCATTTACCTTTTTCCTCTCAGTCGGGTGATGCCGGATCTCTTATTTCGGAACAGGATCAAATCCCCCCTTTGAAAAGGGGTTGCAGCGCAGAATCCTCCAGACAGCCAGAAGACTTCCCTTTATGGCTCCATGTCTCTCTATCGCCTCCAGACCGTACTGGGAACAGCTTGGTATATAGGGACACTTTGTCCTCTTCATTGGGGATATATATTTCTGGTAAAACCTGATACCGGCAATCAAAAATTTTTTCATGTTTATGAACAGACCTCTGTAATATGATGAAGCTTTCCAAGGTGAAGCAGCGCGCTCTCTATCTCATGATATCCCACCGACGCCGCATTCTTCCTTGCAACGACTACAATGTCCAAACCACTATTGAACATCGCTTCCCGCAGCCGGTAACTTTCCCTCACAAGTCTGGTGACCCGGTGTCTCACCACACTGTTTCCCACTTTCCTGCTCACACTGATTCCAATCCTGTTTTTTCCGGCGCCGTTTTCCTTCACATACATTACCAGATATTTATTTCCGTAAGATCTGCCGGATTTGTACACACACTGGAACTGGTGATTCTTCTTAAGACTTTCAGAAAATTTCATTTTTCTTTTCCACCTCCTGAAAGGCTTTTTACCCGCCTAATAAAAAGGCCACATTTCTGTGACCTAAGCGGACAATACTTTTCTTCCTTTTGCACGTCTTGCGGCCAGAACTTTCCTTCCGCCCTTCGTACTCATTCTTGCCCTGAACCCGTGAACCTTAGCCCGTGAACGCTTTTTAGGCTGAAACGTCATTTTCATGGAAAAGCACCTCCTTCTCTGAACCTTTCTCTATAAAGGCAACTGAATTTTGAACCCTCATTTACCTGTATTTTGGAAAACAGCACTTTGATTGTATAAAAAAATTCTTCATATGTCAAGTAAAATGCAGTAAAAATCCGGGTTTTCAGGACAAAAAATTTTTTTGACAGATTATACACATAGATATCCACATAAACTACCCCCATCTCAGTTATACACATACTGTTGATAAAATGTGGATAATTTAAATAATAACAGGACAAACCCTGTGTACGGGCGGTGAAAATAATGCTGCAAACTCTTTTAAACACTGGTTTTCCACATTTTCCCCCATTTATCCACTTATACACATTTCTATCCACACCCCCATGTATAAAAGATATTTATAGACATAGTTATTCACATAATGTGGATAACTTTTTTCTTAAAATGTTCAAAACTAACATTTGAAATATTGTCCAATCTATATTACAATATAGAAACATGGTATTTTAGGGCTTTTTTAAGGGAGGAACCTGTCAAATGGAAGGTATAAGGGAAAACTGGACTGCCATCAAGGAAACCATCAAAAATGAGTACGATCTCACAGATATATCCTACACTATATGGATTGAACCGCTTAAGCTCTATAATATCAGAAACAATACAGTCAGTATCGTCATCCCGGCGGAACAATCACACATGATCAATTATATTACCTCCAAATACAAAAACTGTTTTCAGGTAATCATCACTGAGATGTTCAACCATTACTATGAGATTCAGTTTGTCCTGGAACAGGACGTGGCCCATGAAGCGCCGGAGGATGATTTCATTCCGGAGAATTCCGATAATGCCAACCTGAACCCAAAATATAAATTTTCCACCTTTGTAGTGGGCAGCAGCAATAAATTTGCCCATTCCGCTTCCCTGGCCGTGGCGGAATCCCCCGGACAGACTTACAATCCCCTCTATCTGTACGGAGGACCCGGACTGGGCAAGACCCACCTGATGCATTCCATCGGCCACTTTATCCTGGAACAGAACCCGGACAAAAAGGTTCTCTATGTAACCAGTGAGGAATTTACCAACGAGGTCATCGAATCCATCCGAAGCGGTAACGCCGCCTCCATGACCAAGCTCCGGGAAAAATACAGGACCGTGGACGTCCTCATGGTCGACGACGTGCAGTTTATTATAGGAAAGGAAAGTACGCAGGAGGAATTCTTCCACACCTTCAACGTGCTCCATTCTGCCAGAAAACAGATCATCCTTTCCTCGGACAAGCCTCCAAAAGAGATAGAGACACTGGACGAACGTTTCCGTTCCCGTTTTGAATGGGGCCTCATTGCGGATATCCAGCCTCCAGATTATGAGACCAGAATGGCCATCCTGCGGAAAAATGCCGAATCCTGCGGAAGACCCATCAATGAGGAGATCATCAAATACATAGCCACCAACATAAAGTCCAACATCAGGGAACTGGAGGGCGCCTTCAACAAGATTATCGCCGCCGGCCGGCTGAACAAGGTAGACCTTACCCTGGCCCTGGCCGAGGAAGCCCTGAAGGATGTAATCTATCCCAACCAGTCAAGGGAGATTACGCCCAACCTGATTATCAATGTGGTATCCGAGCATTTCGGCATCAGGCCGGAAGATATCTGTTCCAAGAAAAGAAACTCGGAATTTGTCCTTCCCAGGCAGATTGTCATGTACCTCTGCCGTGACCTGACCGCCACTTCCTATGTAAACATAGGAAAACTCCTTGGGAAAAAGGATCATACTACCATTATACACGGCGTCAACAAGATTACGGCGGAACTGAAGACCAATGAAGAACTGAAAAATAAGGTGGATATTATAATAAAGAAGATAAACCCTTCTTGAAGATAAACCCTTCTTGATAAACCACTTACCCACATTTTAGACACATGTCCTTATGTGTAAACTGTTTATAACCTGCCTGACGTGAAAACAGGGTTGAGAATGGATGTGAATAACTTCCGTATTAATTTTAAGTTATTCTGAAAATATTCACCCTTTATCCATTCCCTTTTTCCCTGAAAAATAGTATAATAGAAGCACTTATGCACATATCAACAGCTATTATTAATACGATTATTAAATTCTTTATAAATAATTAGGTTTCGCGCGCGGTATATTTCCCACGGAACAAAATAAAAAAGGAAGGGAGCTTTTAACATGAAATTAATATGCTTAAAATCCAATCTGCTGAACGGGGTGCAGATCGTATCAAAAGCCGTTCCCAACAAAACTACCATGTCCATCCTGGAATGTATATTGATAGATGCCTCCAACGGTATGATTACCCTTACTGCCAATGATATGGACCTGGGAATTGAGACCATTATCGAAGGGGATATTCTGGAGGAAGGCATTATAGCCCTGGATGCCAAAATTTTTCTGGAAATGGTGAGAAAGCTTCCTGACAGTTATATAAGAATAGAGACAGATTCTTCCTACAGGACGGTGATCACCTGTGAGAAGGCCCGGTTTACCATCATAGGAAAATCCGGCGAGGAATTTTCCTATCTTCCGGTGGTGGAAAAGGAAGATAGCATCGTAATCAGCCAGTTTACCTTGAAGGAGATGGTAAGGCAGACTATTTTCTCCATTTCCGACAATGATAATAACAGACTTATGACCGGAGAATTGTTTGAGATCAACGGTGACGAAATGAAGCTGGTATCTTCCGACGGACACAGGATATCCATCCGCAAGATCCAGTTAAGGGAATCATATGACCATAAGAAAGTAATCGTACCGGGAAAGACTCTTAACGAGGTGAGCAAGATATTACCGGGAGGGGCGGATAGTGATCTTACGATTTACTTCACTTCCAACCATATTGTTTTTGAATTTGAAAATACGGTGGTGGTTTCCAGGCTGATAGAGGGGGAATACTTTAACATAGACCGGATGATCTCCAGTGACTATGAGACAAAGGTGAAGGTAAATAAGAAGGAGCTGCTCAACTGTATCGACAGGGCCACCCTGCTGACAAGGGAGGGGGACAGAAAGCCTATCGTCATCAATATAACGGACGAGGGAATGGTGCTGAAGATAGAATCCGCTCTGGGCAGCATGAATGAGGATATCGATATTGAAAAACAGGGACGGGATCTGATGATCGGATTTAATCCGAAATTCCTTATCGACGCACTCCGGGTCATCGATGATGAGGAGGTGGAGTTATATATGGTGAATCCCAAGGCCCCCTGTTTTATCAAAAATGAGGAACATGGTTATATCTATCTGATACTGCCTGTGAGCCTGGTTGCAAATTACGGGCGCTGACAGTAGATGTTCCGGGATGGTATATGGAGAGAAAGTATGAGGAAGGGAATATGGAAGTAATCCATTTGAGGGAAGATCATATCAAACTGGGCCAGGCCCTGAAGGCGGCAGGAATGGCAGGTTCCGGGGTGGAGGCAAAGATTGTGATACAGGACGGCCTGGTAAAGGTAAACGGTGCCACCGAGACACGCCGGGGAAAGAAGCTTGTGGCCGGAGACATAGTGGAATATAAAGGGGAAAGCGTCAAAATCGAAGAGTAAAGACGGTAAAATCATGATTATCAAATCTATAGAACTGGCAGATTACAGGAATTACGATTCCCTTGTGATGGAGTTTGATAGAGGGACAAATATTCTGTACGGAGACAATGCTCAGGGAAAGACGAATATTCTGGAGGCCATTTTTGTGTCGGCAACCACCAAATCCCACAGGGGAGCAAAGGACAGGGAGATCGTTCGTTTTGAGAAAGAGGAAGGTCATATCAGGACTTATCTGGAAAAGGACGGCGTGGAGACACGGATTGACATGCATCTGAGGAAAAGTGGATCCAAGGGAATCGCCATAGACGGCCAGAAGATAAAAAAAGCGGCGGAGCTCATGGGGCTGTGCAATGTGGTGTTTTTTTCTCCGGAGGATCTGGGCATTATCAAAAACGGTCCCGCGGAGCGGAGACGCTTTGTGGATATGGAGCTCTGCCAGCTGGACAGCTTTTACCTTTATAATCTGAATCATTATAATAAAATTATCAATCAGCGAAACAAGCTTTTGAAGGACATGTACATGAATCCGGACCTGAAGGATACCCTTGGGATCTGGGATATGCAGTTGGTGTCTTTCGGAAGCAAGATCATGGAGCGCAGGACTTTGTTTGTGAAACAGCTGAATGAAATCATATATGGCATTCACAGAAAGCTTTCAGGTGACAGGGAAGAGCTTTACATTCGTTATGAACCGGATGTGGAAATGGGGATGTTTGAGGAAAAGCTCAGATTCGCCCAGGACAGGGATATCAGGTCCAAGATGACATCGGTGGGACCCCACAGGGATGATTTTTCTTTTCTTGTGGGAGATGTGGACATCAGGAAGTTCGGTTCCCAGGGGCAGCAGAGAACGGCGGCATTGTCATTGAAGCTGGCTGAGATAGAGCTTGTGAAGAAAATAACCGGGGATAATCCGATTCTGCTGCTGGATGATGTGCTTTCGGAACTGGATTCCAACAGACAGAATTATCTGCTGAACAGCATAGGGGATATTCAGACCATTGTCACATGCACTGGTCTGGAAGAGTTTGTGAACCACCGCTTTGAGATAAACAGGGTTTATAAAGTGGAGGAAGGAAATGTGACCTGTATGAGTACGGAAAATGCAGGTTAGGACGAGGGCCGGATGCACATTAATCCGCATGGAAAAGGGAATACGGACAATGGGGGGAAGCAGCGTCAGGTTTCGATAGTGAGAGAGGGAAAGAAGATATGAGTGAAGAAGCAATCAGCAACACCACTGTGGAAAATGAGTACGGTGCGGATCAGATTCAGATTCTGGAAGGGCTGGAGGCTGTCAGAAAACGTCCCGGAATGTATATAGGCACCACGTCCAGCAGGGGACTCCACCATCTCGTCTATGAGATTGTGGATAATTCCGTAGATGAGGCGTTGGCCGGGTACTGCGATACCATAGAGGTAAAGCTCAATGAAGGAAATTCCGTGACTGTTACCGATAATGGGCGGGGTATTCCGGTGGGAATCAACCATAAGGCGGGAATTCCGGCCGTTGAGGTGGTTTTCACCATTCTGCACGCCGGGGGAAAGTTCGGCGGCGGGGGATATAAGGTTTCCGGAGGACTGCATGGAGTGGGTGCTTCCGTGGTGAATGCCCTTTCCGAATGGCTGGAGGTGGAGGTCTGTCAGGACGGAAAGATATATAAACAGCGTTATGAAAGAGGCCGTGTGTGCTATCCCCTGAAAGAGATCGGCAGTTGTCCGTTGGAAAAAACGGGGAGTAAGATTACTTTTATGCCGGACCGTGAGATTTTTACGGAGACAATTGTTTTTGATTTCGATATTCTGAAGATACGGATGAGGGAGATGGCCTTCCTCACCAAGGGACTACGCATTATTCTGAGAGACTGCCGTAAGAACCGGGAGGCTGTGGAAGACGTAAATCTGATGGCCGCCCATGAAAACAGGCAGATGAATGAACTGCTTCAGCGAGCGGAAGAGGACAAGAGGGAACAGGCCGGGGAGGAGACTGAGGATACCGGACTTTCCAGGGCGGAAGCAGAGGAAATGGAAGAGGAGAAGGGAGAAAAGGAAGAGGCTTCTCAGTGGAAGGAGAAGAGGATTGAATTCTATTATGAGGGAGGCATTAAGGAATTTGTATCCTATCTGAACCGGAGCAAGACGCCCCTGTATGAAAATATTCTTTATTTTGAGGGGCAGAAGAACAATGTGTATGTGGAGGTATCCTTCCAGCATAACGATTCTTTCAATGAAAGTGTATTTAGTTTCGTCAACAATATTAATACACCGGAGGGAGGTACCCATCTTCAGGGCTTTAGGAATGCGCTGACCAAGACTTTCAACGATTATGCCAGAAATGCCAAACTGCTGAAAGACAACGAGCCAAATCTGTCCGGAGAGGATATTCGCGAGGGGCTTACCGCCATCATCAGCGTGAAGATAGAGGAGCCCCAGTTTGAGGGACAGACCAAGCAGAAGCTCGGGAACAGCGAGGCGAGGGGGGCTGTGGACAATATTGTAAGCGAACAGCTTACTTATTTCCTGGAACTGAACCCTGCGGTGGCAAAGGCTATCTGCGAGAAGTCCATTATGGCACAGAGGGCAAGGGAAGCCGCCAGGAAAGCAAGGGATCTGACCAGACGCAAGACAGTCTTGGACGGCATGGCTCTTCCCGGTAAACTGGCCGACTGTTCCGACAAGGATCCGAAGAACTGTGAGATTTATATCGTGGAGGGGGATTCCGCCGGAGGCAGCGCCAAGACGGCCCGGGCCCGGGCGACTCAGGCAATCTTGCCTCTCCGCGGCAAAATACTGAATGTGGAGAAGGCAAGGTTGGATAAGATATACGCAAATGCGGAGATCCGGGCCATGATTACGGCTTTCGGCACAGGGATTCACGATGATTTCAATATAGAGAAGCTGCGCTATGACAAGATCATCCTGATGGCGGATGCCGATGTGGACGGAGCCCATATCTGTACGCTGCTGCTGACCTTTATCTACCGGTTTATGCCTGCCCTGATCAGGGAGGGGCATGTGTACCTTGCAAAGCCTCCTCTTTATAAGCTGGAGAAGAATAAGAAAGTTTGGTATGCCTACAGCGACGAGGAACTGGACGGTATTCTGCAGGAAGTGGGCAGGGATCAAAATAACAAGATACAGCGCTACAAGGGACTGGGGGAAATGGATGCGGAGCAGCTCTGGGAGACTACCATGGATCCGGAGAGGAGGATTCTGCTTAGGGTAAACTATGACGAGGAGATGGAATCAGAGCTTGACTTAACCTTCACTACCCTGATGGGGGACAAGGTGGAACCCAGGCGGGAGTTCATTGAAGAAAATGCGCAGTTTGTGAAGAATCTGGATATCAGCTGATGAGAATAATACTCCTGCTAAAAGGACTTGCTGTAGCTTGGGAGGAATGGCATGCTATATTAGAGTGGATGAAAGAGGATATATATGAAGGATGATATTTTTGACAACAAGCCGGAGTTAGATAAGATAGAGGAAGTGGATCTAAAAGAGAAAATGGAGTCCTTCTATATAGACTACTCCATGAGCGTCATTGCTTCCAGGGCACTGCCGGATGTGAGGGACGGATTAAAGCCCGTGCAGCGGCGTGTGCTTTATTCCATGATAGAATTGAATAACGGTCCTGACAAGCCTCACCGTAAGAGCGCACGTATCGTCGGTGATACCATGGGTAAATATCATCCCCATGGAGACAGCTCCATCTATGGAGCCCTGGTGAATATGGCCCAGGACTGGTCTACCAGGTATCCCCTGGTGGACGGGCACGGCAACTTTGGTTCCATGGACGGAGACGGGGCTGCAGCCATGCGTTATACGGAAGCCAGGCTTTCCAAGATATCCATGGAGCTTCTTGCTGACATTAATAAGGATACGGTTGATTTTGCACCAAATTTCGATGATACGGAGAAAGAGCCTGTTGTGCTTCCCAGCCGTTATCCTAATCTTCTGGTGAACGGCACCACGGGGATTGCAGTGGGAATGGCTACCAACATTCCGCCTCATAACCTTCGGGAGGTTGTGGCAGCTATCGTGAAAATGATAGACAACCGGGTGGAAGAGGGAAGGGAGACTTCCATAGATGAGATTCTTTCCGTTGTAAAGGCGCCGGATTTTCCTACGGGAGGTATCATCCTGGGAACCAGGGGATGTACCGAAGCCTACAGGACAGGCCGGGGCAAAGTGGTAGTCCGGGCGGTGACCAATATAGAGACCCTGCCCAATGGGAAGAGCCAGATTATAGTCACGGAACTGCCTTATATGGTAAACAAGGCAAATATGATTATCAAGATTGCCGAACTGGTGAAGCTCAAGAGGGTGGACGGTATTACGGATATTCGTGACGAGTCCAACAGGGAAGGCGTGCGCGTAGTAATTGAGCTGCGCAAGGATGCCAATGCCAATGTCATTCTGAACCAGCTGTACAAGCATACCCAGCTGCAGGATACTTTCGGCGTGATTATGCTTGCGTTGGTGGGGCAGCAGCCCAAGATTATGAACCTTCTGGATATGCTGAAATATTATATCCGCCACCAGGAGGATGTGGTTACCAGGAGGACGAAATACGACCTGAACAAGGCGGAGGAGAGAGACCATATTTTACAGGGACTCCTGAAGGCATTGGATTTCATAGATGAAGTGATATCCATTATCCGCAGCAGCCAGAACACCCAGATTGCGAAGGACAGGCTGATAGAGCGGTTCGAGCTTTCGGAAGCCCAGGCCCAGGCCATTGTGGACATGCGTCTGCGTGCTCTCACCGGACTGGAAAGGGAGAAACTGGAAAACGAGCATGAGGAACTGCAGAAAAGAATCACGGAGCTGAAGATGATTCTTGGGGATGAAAATCTGCTGTTAGGCGTAATAAAGACGGAGATTATGGCTATTGCCGAAAAGTACGGGGATGACAGGCGCAGCAAAATAGGATATGATGAATCCGATATCTCCCTGGAAGATATGATTCCCAATGAGAATACGGTAATTGCGCTGACCAATTTAGGTTACATAAAGCGCATGACAGTGGACAATTTTAAGGCTCAGAACCGGGGCGGCAAGGGAATTAAGGGAATGCAGACAATAGAAGACGACTTCATCGAAGACCTGCTGATGATGACAACCCATCATTACCTGCATTTCTTTACAAGCCATGGAAGGGTTTACCGGCTGAAGGCTTATGAAATTCCGGAGGCCGGAAGGACGGCCCGGGGAACGGCGATTGTGAACCTTCTCCAACTTGCGCCGGAAGAGAAGATTACGGCCATGGTACCCATCAAGGAATATGATGACGAAAAGAATCTCTTCATGGTGACAAAGAAGGGGATTGTAAAGAAGACTTCCATGATGGAATTCTCCAATATCAGGAAAAAAGGCCTCACAGCCATCAATCTCAAGGATGACGACGAGCTGATAGAAGTTAAAGTGACAGAGAAAGACAGTGAGATATTCCTTGTGACGAAACAGGGTATCTGTATACGCTTCAGGGAGACTGACGTAAGGGGTACCGGGAGGAGTTCCATGGGTGTGATAGGAATGAACCTTTCCGACGGAGACGAGATCATCGGCATGCAGCTTCAGAGCCAGGGGGATTCCCTGTTGATCGTTTCTGAGAACGGCCTGGGAAAGCGTACTTACATGAATGAATTCAATGTGCAGAACCGGGGAGGAAAGGGTATCAAATGCTATAAGATCACCGAGAAGACGGGAAGTGTGGTAGGCGTCAAGGCTGTGGTGGATGAGAATGAAATCATGATGATTACCACGGAAGGCATCATCATACAGCTGAGGATGCAGGATATCTCTACTTTGGGCAGGATTACTTCCGGGGTTAAAATGATGGATCTGGAGGAAGGAGTGAAGATTGCCAAGATTGCCAAGGTAAGAGAAAAGATTTCCAACGGTGAGCAGGAATTTGACAATCTGGAAGATGCCTTGGAAGAGATAGAGAAGGAAGAGATGTATAAAGAAGAGACGGATACAGAAGAGTAGGATGCAGAATTATAAGAAAAAGAAGGCTTATAGTGCAGTCTTCTTTTTCTTTTCAATCTTTGTTAAATATGACTATTTTTTTGGAAAAAATTTGTTAAAATGCTATTGCTTATTTTTCTATATATGATAAAATAGCGCGTGACGAGAATAAAAAGAATAAAAATCGAAAAGAAATCCATAATAAAAATGCGGTAGAGGAATACCGGATAAAGGAGGTAACATGAGATTTTTAGACAAAAGGGTAATGGTTATCTGTAACGAACTGAGAAAGCTCCAGAGAAAACAGAAATTCCCTGTGACAGACTGGGAGTACAAGGAGGGTAACTACATACACCCTCAGGATGCGGAGGCGGACAGTGCGGAGTGGAAAGTCTTCGACGGCAAGACCATGCACTGGTACGGGCCTGACCGGCATTACTGGTTCAAGACCGTTTACAAGGTACCCCGGGAACTGGACGGTAAGAGAATGTGGATGAATGTCAGAACCAATATCAATGAGTGGGATGACGCGAAAAATCCTCAGTTCCTCTTATTTGTAAACGGTGTACCCATTCAGGGAATCGATATGAACCACAGGGAAATACTTCTGAGGGAAAGTGCTGTTGGAGGAGAAGAGCTTGTCCTGGAGCTGCAGGCTTATACGGGAACCCTGCACGATGAGTTTCAGCTGTTTGTGGACATGTTCGAAAAGGATGCACAGATTACAAAGCTGTACTATGATCTGGTGGTGCCTCTTCAGGCATTTGGCCGGATGAAGGAGGATGACAAGAACCGCAAGGATATCGAGACGATTCTGAATAATACGGTGAATTTTCTGGATTTGCGGACTCCTTATTCGGAAGAGTTCTATACAACCCTGAAGGAAGCGTCAGATTACATTGATAAGGCTCTGTATACGGACATGGCAGGGTATAAGGATGTGATCGCCACCTGTATCGGACATACCCATATCGATGTGGCCTGGTGGTGGACTGTAGAGCAGACCAGGGAGAAGACAGCCAGAAGCTTTGCTACGGTGCTGAAACTCATGGAAGAGTATCCTAATTATAAGTTTATGTCCAGTCAGCCGCAGCTTTATTTCTTCCTTAAGGAACGTTATCCGGAACTGTATGCGAAGGTGAAGGAGAGGATTCAGGAGAAGCGCTGGGAGCCGGAAGGCGGAATGTGGGTTGAGGCGGATACCAACCTGACCTCAGGGGAATCCCTGGTCCGTCAGTTTATGCACGGAAAGAAATTTTTCAAGGATGAATTTGGCGTGGACAACCGCATCCTGTGGCTGCCGGATGTATTCGGTTACACGGGCGCACTTCCCCAGATTATGAAGAAGTGCGGCATTGACTACTTTATGACCACAAAGCTTGCGTGGAACCAGTTCAACAAGGTGCCTTATGACACCATGAGATGGAGGGGAATCGACGGGACGGAAATCCTGACCCATCTGATCACCACTCTGGATGTGGGGCAGCCCGTTGAGAATTTCTTTACCACTTATAACGGAAGGCTTCATCCGGATGCTATCATGGGCGGATGGGAACGTTACCAGAACAAGGATATCAACAATGATATATTAATCAGCTACGGCTACGGTGACGGCGGTGGCGGTCCTACCAGGGATATGATAGAGACTTCCATCCGTATGGAGAAGGGTGTAAAGGGAATCCCTGCCGTGCGTCAGGAATTTGCGGGCGTGTTCTTTGACGAATTGAACGAGAGGGTGAAGGATAACAGGAGACTTCCGGTATGGGAGGGCGAGCTTTATTTTGAGTACCACAGAGGCACCCTTACTTCCATGGCGCGCAATAAACGCTCCAACCGTAAGTCGGAGCTGGGTCTGATGGATCTGGAGCTGCTGTCCGTGCTTGCACAGGATATGCTGCCTTACCCTGAGGAAGAACTGGATGCCATGTGGAAGAAGGTACTGATTAACCAGTTCCATGATATCCTGCCCGGTTCTTCCATTCATAAGGTTTATGAAGTGACGAAGGAAGAGTATGCCCAGGTGAAGGAACAGATTGACAGGCTTTCTGAGGAGCGTCTCCATGCACTGTCGGGAGAGGGCGGCGATGTAATGGTATTTAATACCACCGGCGTTCTCAGGGATGATGTGGCATACCTGGGAGACTGCGATGCCGATTATCTGTCGGACAGCCAGGGAAATCAGTATCCTGTACAGAAGACCGCGGAGGGTGCCGTGGCATTTGTGAAGGAAATCCCTTCCAAGGGTTACCGCAGGTTCCGCAAGGGAATGTATGGGGAAGGCAGCAGGGAAGAAGGAAAGGCATTCAATCTTGTGGATGATCATACCCTGGAGACGCCTTATTACATTGTGCACCTGGATGAGAACGGAGAGTTCGACAGACTGTATGACAAGGAAAACGACAGGGAGATCGTACAGCCCGGTAAATCTCTGAACCACATGTGCATGTATGAGGATAAGCCCATCTATTATGATAACTGGGATATCGATATCTTCTATACGGAGAAGAGCTGGCCTGTAAATAAGGTGGAAAGCATAAAATGGACGGAAGTGGGCAATGTCCGCGCGGTTCTGGAGATCACCAGGAAGGAGAGCAAATCCACCTTTACCCAGAAGATCATCTTCTATGCGGAACAGAAGCGGATTGAGTTCCAGACCCATGTGGACTGGAAGGAGCATCAGACTCTGCTGAAGGTGCATTTCCCTGTGGCGGTACACACGGACGAAGCAACCTTTGACATCCAGTTCGGCAACCTGACCAGGAAGGTGCATACCAACACCAGTTGGGATATGGCCAGATTCGAGAGCTGCGGGCAGAAGTGGATCGACCTTTCCGAGGGGCATTACGGCGTAAGCCTGCTGAATGACTGTAAGTACGGCCATTCCGTGAAGGACAGTAATATGGCCATCACCCTGATCAAGTCCGGTATCGAGCCCAATCCTGTGACAGACCAGGAGGAGCATACCTTTACCTATGCATTGTATCCCCATGCGGAGAACTGGAGGGCTGCCGGTACAGTAAAAGAGGCTTACAAGCTGAACCAGCCCCTGCTGACAGAGCTTTGCGCAGGAGACGGAAAGGAAAGCTTCAGCTTTGCCTCCGTGAATGCCGGAAGTGTGGTACTGGAGACAGTGAAGAGGGCAGAGGACGGAAACGGAACGGTTCTGCGTATGTATGAATCCGAAAACGCGCTTACCAAGGCGAAGGTTACGGTGGATGCAGACTTTACGAAAGCCTATGTATGTAATCTGTTGGAGGAGACAGAGTCAGAGGCACAGGTTAACGGCAAAGAAGTTTCCGTGACGCTGAAGCCTTACGAAGTTGTGACTTTGAAGCTTATGTAATCAGGCGGTAAAAATATTTCCACAGAGTATAAAAAAGGAGCTGACACATAGTTATACCATCTGTAATAAAGGTTTTTATGTGGAGGCTCCTTTTTCAAAATTTTTGGTTATAGGAAATATATCAGATGAGAGGATTGGCTTAGAAATATAGATTTGCCAGATAATTGGCTTGTAAGAAGAAAGACAGGGGTAAATATAATGATAGTGCCTAGACATTATGAAAATTTAAAAGTTCTCCATGAGAATACCATGCCCGACAGATCCTATTATATTCCTGCAGGGAAGAGAATGGACAACCTGGTGGAGCACAGGGAGGAATCAGACCGCTTCATGCTGCTGAACGGAAACTGGGATTTCCGGTATTATGCAAGCATCTATGATCTGAAAGGATTGTTTTATGAGGAAGAGTATGAAAAAGATCCGAACTGGGGGAAGATTCCCGTTCCTTCCGTCTGGCAGATGCATGGATATGACAGCCAGCAGTACACCAATGTAAGGTATCCCTATCCCCTGGATCCTCCCTATGTGCCTCAGGAAAATCCGTGCGGCGCATACAGGTATTCCTTTAACTGGCACAGGGATAGTGAGGCCCCCAGGACTTACCTGAATTTTGAAGGAGTGGATTCCTGTTTTTATGTGTGGCTGAACGGCCGGTATGTGGGATACAGCCAGGTGTCCCATGCCACCAGTGAGTTTGACGTGACTTCTATCCTGAGAGAGGGAGAGAACCTGTTGGCGGTTCTGGTTCTGAAATGGTGTGACGGAAGCTATATGGAGGATCAGGACAAATTTAGAATGAGCGGTATTTTCCGGGATGTATATCTGTTGAACCGTCCGGAAGAGTGCATCTATGATTATTTTGTGAAAACCAACCTGAACCTGGACACAAAGGATGCGGAAGTGGATGTTACCTTCTCCTATCTGAATCAGGAACTTCCTGTTCACGTGTACATAGAGGACAGGGAAGGGAAAAAAGTGTCGGAAGCAGACGGCGGCAGCCATGTGGTTCTGACCGTGAAAAACGGACATCTGTGGAATGCGGAGGATCCTTATCTCTATACCATTGTCATAGAGACGGAACAGGAAGTGATCGTGGACCGTGTAGGTTTGAGGAAAGTGGAAATCAGGGATGCGGTTTTGTATTTTAACGGGAAAAACATTAAACTGCACGGGGTAAACCGCCATGACAGTGATCCGGTGACGGGATTTACCATCAGCCTGGAACAGATGCACCGGGATCTGAAACTGATGAAGGAATACAATGCAAACGGAATCAGGACTAGCCATTATCCCAATGCGCCCCAATTCTACCAGCTTTGCGACGAATACGGTTTCTATGTGATGGACGAGGCGGACAATGAGAGCCATGGCGCGGAATGGGGATACGGGCAGGGATACAATGACAGTGCGGCGTGGATATCCGACAATCCCGATTTTATTGAGGCTACGGTAGACCGTACAATGAAGTGCGTTATCAGGGATAAAAACAGGCCCTGTGTCTTCAGCTGGTCCATGGGCAATGAGTGCGGTTACGGCTGTACTTTTGAGGAAGCGCTGAAGTGGACGAAGTCCTATGATGACACCCGTATTACCCATTATGAGAATGCTTACCACAGACCCCAGGACAAGGAATACGATTATTCCAATCTGGATTTATACAGTACCATGTATACAAGTGTGAAGGGGATGGAGGAGTATTTCGCTTCATCTGAGGACGTGGACAGCGACCACAATTACGCGGCTGTGGCCAAAAGGCCCGCTTATCTGTGCGAATACTGCCACGCCATGGGAAATGGACCCGGAAACCTGGAGGATTATTTCCAGGTGTTCCAGAAGTATGATAAGGCCTGCGGAGGAATGGTTTGGGAGTGGTGTGATCATGCCATTTACAAGGGACGCAGCGTCGAAGGCAAAGAAATGTACTACTATGGCGGCGATCACGGTGAATTCCCCCATGATGATAATTTCTGCATGGACGGACTGGTGTATCCGGACCGCAGGCCCCATACGGGACTGATGGAGTTCGGAAATGTATTCCGTCCCGCCAGGGTGGTTTCTTTTGAACACGGGGAGGGAACCGTCAGGATCCATAACTATATGGATTTCACCAATCTGAAGGATTACTGCGGAATATCCTGGGAAGTGAACTGCGACGGTATCATAATGGCCCAGGGGCAGGTGGATTCCTCCTGTCTGGATATAGAGCCCCATGGGGAAGGCGAAATCAGGATTGGGAATCTTCCCGCCCTGGAGGGCAGAAGTTACCTGAAACTCTCATGGATTCTGAAGGAAGACAGAGGTGTATTGCACGCCGGAAAAGAACTGGGATTTGACGAGATACTTCTCTCCAGTCCGGAAAGTACCTGTATCCTCACGGAAAAGCTTTTGAAAAAACCGGAGGAAGCACCATCCGCGGAAATCAGCGTGGAGGAAGACGACCGTTATCTCATTGTGGAATCAGACAGATTCCGCTATGTGTACAATAAACTCACCGGAATCTTTGACAGGATGGTAAATAACAACAGAAACCTGCTGGAGAGACCCATGGAGTATAACATCTGGAGAGCGCCTACGGATAATGACCGGAATATCCGGCATGACTGGGAGAGCGTGCAGTATGACCGTCCTGTAACCAGATGTTATGTAACGAAATACGGCAGGGGAACAGAAAACGGCAGATCATATGTGGAAATTACCAGTGATGTGTCCCTGGCTCCCGTATACAGACAGAAGATTCTGGATATTCACGCAGTGTGGCGCGTACGTGAAGACGGAAGTCTGGATGTGACCCTGGATGTGAAGAAGAATCCCGTATTCCCCAGGCTGCCCAGATTCGGTATCCGGATGATGCTGCCCAAGGATATGGTCAGGGTGGAGTATTACGGTTTGGGACCGGTGGAGAGTTATGCGGACAAGCGCCGGGCTTCCTGGCACGGAAGGTTTGAGGAGACCGTGGATTCCCTTCATGAGGATTATATCTTCCCTCAGGAGAACGGAAGCCACTGCGATGTGAGTTATGTGTTGGTCAGGAAATTGGAAGGATGGATTTCCGTGGTATCTGAAAAGACGTTTTCCTTCAATGCTTCCCGTTACACTCAGGAGGAGCTGACACAGAAAGCACACAATTACGAACTGGTTCCCAGTCCTTATACCGTGCTGTGCATTGATTATACCCAGGACGGAATCGGGTCCAACAGCTGCGGCCCCGGCCCTGAGGAGCAGTATCAGTTTAAGGAGAATGAATTTACGTTTTCCTTTGGTATACGTGTAGGCGGTTGATATATACAGCTTTGAACAAAATAAATACAGGAAAGGGCGATCTGGAATTACGTTATCCAGGTCGCCTTTTTTGTTTGCCTTGACAACAGAATGGTTTTTATCTTGCTGAGTTATACCAAAAAGTATACCTTTTGAAACTTCGTCATTTTGTATAAAAGATTTTGCGATAATTAATATTAAATAAAACCTCCATTCCCTCCTGCTATATTTTTTCATTATTATTTATTAATTAATAGAATATAGGAGACAGAAAAATAAAGAGAGGAGGAATAAGTTATGAGACAGTGATAATGGGAATTTAGGAAAATGGTTTTCAGAAGAAGGTTTTGAAGGAAAGGTGAAGCTGATCAGGGATATTTATTAGGAACCGGCATTGTATCATCAGTGCCGGTTCCGCATATTATTATTTTGGAAGCAGATGTTTCTCGTAATTCCCCAGGACGGATACATTATCCCCGAATATGGCGAAGGCGTTGGGTTCCACCTGTTCCAGTCTTTTTTTCAGAAGGTTTGCCTCATATTTTGAGATTACGGTGAATACAATGGATACATCCTTTTTTGTGTAGGCACCCTTGCCTTCCCAGAGGGTGGCGGAATGGTGCATGCCGTGGATGAAGGAGACCACATCCTCCTCCTGATGGGTAAATATGAGCACCTGTGTATTGATATTCTGTGAATGAAGCTTATCCGTGGCCAGGGAATAAATCACGGAGTAAATCAGGGAATAAATTACGATGGAAATGTCATACATAAGCGCACAGCATCCGAATACTACAACATTGACCATGATTCCGATCTTTCCCACGCTGAAGGAAGGATTGATGCCCGTAAGGTACATGCCCAGGATATCCTGTCCGCCGCCGGAGCCTCCGTTGATCAGCGTGAGGGCGGTTCCGGCCCCGCAGATCATTCCTCCGATGAGGGAGGCGGTGAGGGTGTCCTCTATAAGCGGCTGTGCCGGAGCCTGTACCAGTGTCAGGAATATCGTCATGGAAGTGACACAGATGATACTGCTCCAGAAAAAGAGCTTTCCCAGTTTTTTGTATGCCAGTATGAAAAGCGGGATGTTGATCACATAGTATACGATACCCGCGATATCCATGCTTACCACGTTGAGGTTGAGGAAGCTGACGAAAAAGGTTCGGATCAGCTGACCGACTCCCATAAAGCCGCCGCTGTACAGTCCCAGGGGGACTATGAATATATTCATGCCAATGGCGTAGAGAAGGGTGCCTGTAATTGCCAGAATCAGTTTCTTGTAGGATTTCATGATTGTATGTACCTCGTTATAATGAGTAAGAATATCTTCTGTGTTTTCGGGTTATTGTGTATAAATCAGTTTCCGATGAGGAATCCGTACCGCAGTGGATCCTCTTCGTCCAACATCCACTGGTTGAAGCCGGTGATATAGGCGCTTCCCGTGATTTTAGGAATGACTGCCGGCTTTCCGTCGAGAAGGACTTCCTTCATGGCCATACCCCTGAACAGGGAGCCGGTGATGCTTTCGTATACGAATTCCTGTCCCAGGGACAGTTCTCCCTTTGTATACATGGCGGCTACTTTTGCACTGGTTCCCGTGCCGCAGGGGGAACGGTCTGCCTGGGAATCCCCAAAGATAACCACGTTTTTGGCATCCGCCTTCGGATTGGATGGAGGTCCGTAAAATTCCACCAGATCCACGGAGCTGATATCCAGGCAGGGATGACGTACTTCTATGGACTGGTTAATTTTTCTGCGGAGTTTCATTCCCAGGTCGGTGAGGGCTTCCAGATTTTCCAGGTTTATCTCAATTCCTGTCCTGCCGGAATCTACCAGGGCAAAGAAACTTCCTCCGAAGGAAATGTCAAAGGGAATGAGGCCGTACCTTTCCAGTTCCAGTTCCAGATTTTCTTTATATAGGAAGGAGGGTACATTTAAAATACTGACTTCCTCGGCTTTTCCGTTTTTTACTTTTACCCTGGCGCGGATTAAACCGGCCGGAGCGTCCAGCAGCACATCCGTATAGGGTTCCCTTGCCTCCACAAAACCGGTCTCAATGGCAATGGTGGCGCATCCTATACAGCCGTGGCCGCACATGTTCAGATATCCCCCGCTGTCCATGAAGATTACCCCCAGGTCGGCTTCCTCGCTGGCGGGAGCAGTCAGCAGCGCCCCGAACATATTGCGGTGTCCCCTGGGCTCCAGCATCAGGGCCTTGCGGTAGTGATCGTAATTTTTTTCCAGATATTCCTTGCGCTCCATCATGGTATTTCCCACTAGTTCAGGAAAACCTTCATAGACAATCCGTGTGGGCTCTCCCATGGTGTGGGAATCTACTGCTTTGAAAATATGGTCTTTTGGGAGCAGGTTTGGTTTTAATTCCATGGATTTTCCTCCTATTCCAGTACCGTCTCTGCACTACGGTGCCCTTGTAGGGGAATGAAATTACAT
>CAJTSY010000015.1:29779-41687 GCA_910578995.1 uncultured Acetatifactor sp. | reverse complement strand
GTTTTCATAACATTTTCTGCCTGTTTCGGCTAAGGACACGGAACTCACTTTTCACCTGCCCCGAATTTCTTCTTATAATTTTCGATACAGTCTTCAATAACCTGAACTGCCTCTGCGGCGCCGCCGAACTCATTGACGACGGTGGTCTTTCCCTCCAGGTATTTATAGACGGAGAAGAAATGCTTCAGTTCCTCAAAGATATGCTTCGGAAGTTCCGAGATATCGGTGTATTTCATGTAGGTGGGGTCGCCGTAGGGGATGGCGATAATCTTCTCGTCCCCCAACCCGCCGTCTTCCATCCGCATGACGCCGATGGGGTAACAGCGCACCAAAGTCAGGGGCTGTATTGCCTCGGAACAGAGTACCAGTACGTCCAACGGGTCATGGTCATCCCCGTAGGTTCTGGGGATAAAGCCGTAATTCATGGGGTAGTGGGTGGCCGTGAACAGGATCCTGTCCAGGATCAGCATGCCTGTCTCCTTGTCCAGTTCGTACTTTTTGTTGCTTCCCTTGGGGATTTCGATGACGGATATGAAATCCGTGGGGAAAATCCGCTCTTCGCTGATGTCATGCCATATGTTCATCTCTTGTACTCCTCTTCTATAGTGTGGGATGTTCCTTGTAAGGTTTTTGCCTCTGTCGGTTTTGCCCATGCTCAGACTTTCCGTTTGAGCCTTTGTCTATGCCCGGACTTTTCTGTCCGGGACTCTTCATCATCGGCACAGAACAATCTCCGCCGCCTCCCTGTATTCCTCCATTCTCTCGTCTGTAAGGATAGTGGCGGCCGTAATGGAGGCAAATGTAACGGAACTGACTACGTGGAATTTGCTGTGGTCGCAGAGCATATAAACCTTTTTGCACTGCTCCAGGGCAGTCTTCTTCACCAGGGCCTCGTTGGCGTCGGGAGTGGTAAAACCGGCTTTGCGGCTGACGCCGTTTGTCCCGAAAAAGCCGACGGAAAAGTGATATTCTTTTAACATCAAAACGGCAGTCGTGCCTATGACGGCCTCCGTGGAGTGCTTCAGGGTTCCGCCCACCAGGAGCACCCGCATCCCCCTTGCCGCAAGGTGCTGGGCGTGGGCTACCGCGTTGGTCACATAGGTCGCGTCCGCCTCTTCTATATATTCAAGCATGTAGCCGGTAGTCGTCCCCGCGTCGATGTACACAAAATCCTGGGGGCGGATGAGGGAAGCCGCGTACCTGGCAATGCGCCTTTTTTCCTCCTGGTTGACCTCGTTCTTCTGGGCCACGGTGGGCTCCGCGGACTGGTACACGTTCTCCTTCTCCGCAAGCACCGCGCCCCCGAATACCTTCACCAGTTTTCCGGCCTTGTCCAGCAGGGTGATGTCCCTTCTGGCGGTGGATTCCGAGATATCCATCATTTCCGTCAGCTCCGCCACCGTGATACTTTTTTTCTCCTCCAGGATCTGTAAGATCATCCGCTGTCTCTGCTCCGATAACATGCCTGCCTCCCTTTTCCTGCTTCTTCCTCGAATAATATCCTGCAAAAACCCAAGGCACACATCAGGCCGCAAATGCCCGCAAGATATTACCACTTCTTCTGCCTGTTTTTCTTATATTCGGAAACATCGGTCTCCAGGATGGCCTTGCGCAGGGGAAGTATCCTTCCCGGGCTTACGGAGAGTTCGTCCACGCCCATGGCAAGGAATTCTTTGGTCAGCTCCGGGTCTGCCCCCAGTTCCCCGCAGATGCCCGTCCAGATTCCCGCCTTGTGGGAATTCTCCACCACCAGGCTGATCATGCGCAGAATCGCAGGATGATGGATGTCGCAAAATTCATCCAGGGCCGTGTTCTGACGGTCCACTGCCAGCAGGTACTGGGTCAGGTCATTGGTGCCGATGCTGAAAAAGTCCACTTCCCTGGCCAGAAGGTCGCTGATGATGGCGGCCGCCGGTGTCTCGATCATAATCCCCTGTTCCGGGTTCCCGTAAGCCACGCCCTGGGAATCCAGTTCCCGCTTTACCTCTTCCACAATCTCCTTGATCCTGCGGACTTCCTTCACACTGGTGATCATGGGGTACATGATGGCTATTTTCCCATACATGCTTGCACGGAAAAGCGCACGGAGCTGTGTCTTGAAGATTTCAGGCCGGGTCAGGCAGATGCGGATGGCACGACAGCCCAGGGCCGGGTTCTCTTCCTTTTCCAGTTGAAAATAATCGCATTGTTTGTCCGCCCCGATGTCCAGGGTGCGGATAATCACACGCTTTTTCCCCATGGTTTCCGCCACGGTGCGATAGATTTGGAACTGCTCTTCTTCCGTGGGGAATTGTTCCCGCTCCAGGTAGAGGAATTCGCTCCGAAACAGCCCGATGCCGCCTGCGTCGTTCTGTAAAACCATAGCCAGATCTTTAATGTTTCCAATATTAGCATACAACAGGATGCTTTGGCCGTCAAGGGTGATGTTCTCCCTGCCCTTCAGGGTCTGGAGGAGTTCTTTTTTCTCCTGTTCCTCCTCCCGGGCTTTCTGCATTCTGGCTAATGTATCTTCGTCCGGGTCAATGTAAATCATGCCGCCTGCGCCGTCCACGATGCCGAGCATGCCGTCCACTGTCTCGTCCAAAGGGAGCCTGGCGTCCACAAGGGCCGGGATCCCCATGGTTCTGGCCAGGATGGCGGTGTGGGAATTCAGGGAGCCGTGGGCCGTCACAAAGGAGAGGACCATGTCCTTGTCGAGCTGAACCGTCTCGGAGGGGGCAAGGTCATCCGCCACGATGATAACGGGTTCCTTTGCACGGATTCCCTGTTCCTGGGTTCCCTGGAGAATGGCGAGCAGGCGTTCCGAGATGTCCTTCACGTCGGCGGCACGGCCTCTCATATAGTCATCCTCCATGGAGGCGAACATGCTTGCGAAATTGTCCGCCGTCTGGGCCACGGCATATTCCGCGTTGACGGACTGGGTGGTGATGATATTTTCGATGGAATCCTGGTAATCGTCGTCCTCAAGCATCATCTGATGGATTTCAAATATGGCCGCGCCGGACTCGCCCACCTCCTGGAGGGCCTTCTCGTAGAGCCCGCTTAGCTGTTCTATGGCTGTCCCGGTGGCTTCCCGGTAGCGCCTGATCTCTGCCTCCGGGTCCTGTGTCCTCTCGCGTTTTACCTGTTTTTCCCCTTTTCCGTATACATAAATCCTGCCGATGGCGATTCCGCCGAATACGCTTTTTCCGTTATATACCTGCATTTCCCGCACCTCCACACACCTGTCTGCTTTGTCAGATTCTCTGCTTTTGCTTCCATTTTCCTTTTTGGTATTTGATATTGGGGCTTCATTTGGGCATTGCTGTCCTGTCGTTCTTTGAGCGCCTGTTCCGGACCTGTCGCTTTTACCCGATAGGCCCGGAATCAGATTACAGCTTCTCCTGCATAAATTTGCTGATTGCCTCATATGCCGCATCTTCGTCGGCGCCGTCAAAGGTCAGTACGACTTCGTTGTCTTTCTTGACGCCCAGGCTCATGATGCCGAATATCTTCTTGCAGTCTCCTACCTTGCCGTCTTTCGCAAGCTTGATACTGCACTCAAAAGCTTTTGCGGCCTTTACAAGCTCGCCTGCGGGACGTGCGTGGATTCCTTCGGGGTCTGTGATGACATACTTGAATTCTTTCATGGTTTTGTTCTCCTTTTTTATTGATTCTCTACATTCTTCTTCAACACACCGAGCAGTCCGGCGGACACCAAAGTCCCAACCACCAGGGCCGCCGCATATCCGGCCGCATTTCCCACTACGGGGAATACGAAGATTCCGCCGTGGGGCGCCATCAGGGTGCAGTGAAACAGCATGGACATTGCGCCTGCCACCCCGGAACCTGCGATGCAGGCGGGAAGGACGTGGAGCGGGTCGGATGCCGCAAAGGGGATGGCTCCCTCTGTGATAAACGCCAGTCCCATGATAAAGTTGGTGGGACCGGATTCCCTCTCTTCCTTCGTGAATTTCTTCTTAAAGAGAAGGGAGGCAAGGGCTATGGCGCAGGGCGGGGTCATGCCGCCTATCATCACGGCCGCCATAATGTCGTAATTTCCCGCGGCGATTGCCGCCGTGCCGAACACGTATGCCGCCTTGTTGAAGGGGCCGCCCATGTCAATTGCCATCATGCCGCCCAGGATAATGCCCAGGATCACCTTGCTCGTGCCGCCCATGCTGACCAGGCCGTTGTTCAGGGCTGTGTTGAGGCCGCCCATGACAGGCTCCACTACGAAGGACATGGCGATTCCCATGAGCAGGATGCCCGCCAGGGGGTAAATGAGGACGGGGGCAATCTTTTCCAGGAAATCCGGCAGGCGGTCACATACTTTGCGCAGCAGTAGGATGATGTATCCCCCGATAAATCCTGCCGCCAGGGCTCCCAGGAAGCCGGAGTGCCCTGCCGAGGCAAGCATTCCTCCCACGAAGCCCACCGCCAGGGCCGGCCTGTCGCCGATGGCCATTGCAATGAAGCCCGCCAGTACCGGAAGCATGAAGGCAAATGCCGTGTCGCCCAGGTGTTTGAACCATGCGGCAACCGGGGTGATGGTACCGAAGTTTTCCCGCTCCGCCAGGTCAAGGGCGTTCATATCCACGCAGATTCCGTCAATCAGGAAAGCCAGTGCAATCAGGATGCCGCCGCCCACCACGAAGGGAAGCATATGGGACACGCCGTTCATCAGCTGTGTGTAGACCTTATGTCCCGGGCCGCCGCTTTTTCCTGCCGTTGGCGCCGTCCCCCGGGAGCCTGCCGCCGCATGGTACACGGGCGCATCCCCGGCCAGGGCCCGTTCCAGGAGCTCTCCTGCCTTGCTGATGCCGTCGGATACCTGGCACTGGATTACCTTTTTCCCGTCAAAGCGTTCCATGGGAACCTGGGCGTCTGCCGCCACAATGATGCAGTGGGCTTCGCTGATTTCCTGCTGTGTCAATACGTTTTTGGCGCCGCCGGCGCCTCTGGTCTCGATTTTGACAAAACAGCCCTTTTCCTTCGCGGCCTTTTCAATGCCCTCTGCCGCCATGTAGGTGTGGGCGATGCCGGTGGGGCAGGATGTGACGGCCAGGATTTTGATGTCGGACGCTTCTGCGGTTCCCGTGTCCTGGAGACGTTCATCGATGTCCGCTTTTTCCTCGTCCGCTTTGTCTATGATGGCAAGGAATTCCTCCACCGAGCGGGCGCCTCGCAGGGCCTGCGAAAAGTCCTCGTCCATCATCAGCACCGACAGCTTGCTGAGCACATCCAGGTGTACATTGTCCTCCGTATTGGGAGCCGCGATGAGGAAAATCAGGGTTACCGGCTCACCGTCCAGGGAGTCGAAGTCCACGCCGTCCTTCACCACCATTGCGGCAAGGCCGGGCCTGTCTACGGCATCGCATTTTCCGTGGGGAATGGCGATTCCTTCCCCGATTCCGGTGGTGCTTTCCTCCTCCCTGGCGTACACCTGCTTTCTGTATGCCTCTTTATCGTTTATTTTTCCGCTGTTTACCATTAGTTCCACTACCTGGTCCAGGGCTTCGCTTTTGCTTTTCGGGGTTCCCGAAAGTGATATGCTTCTCTTGTCTAAAAGATCCGTGATTCTCATCCTGCCGCCTCCTGATTTTATTTCATTTCTGCTTTTTTGTACTTATCCTGCCCGGTTCCGGCCTTTGTTTTCGTGGCTGTACGTCGTCAAACCGGCTCGTTTCTTTTGTTCCAGGGGGTTTGTTTCTGTGCACCTGCAGCCTGTGCCATAGGGTATTTCCCGTGCATCTGCCGCCTGCGCCACAGGGTATTTCCCGTGTATCTGCCGCCTGCGCCACAGGGTATTTCCCGTGTATCTGCCGCCTGCGCCACAGGAAGCCTCAGCCCGACACCCGCCTGTATATGTCTGCAATCTCTTCCTTCGTTGCCAGGAGCTCCGAAAATGCACTGGCGCTTCCTGCCGCTATTCCCATATGGAAGGCATGCCTGTAATTTTTCTGTTCCATCCATCCTGCCAGGAAACCTGCCACCATGGAATCTCCCGCTCCTACGCCGTTGACCAGTTTCCCCTCCGGGGCCGGGGCTTTATATATTTTTCCGTCTTCCGTCGCCAGGACCGCGCCTTCCCCGGCCATGGACACCAGTACGTTTGCCGCACCCATTTCCCGAAGCTTCCGGGCATAAGGGACTGTCTCCTCCCTTGTCTTCAGTTCCACATTGAAGATTTCCCCCAGTTCGTGGTTGTTGGGCTTGACCAGAAACGGGTGGTATTCCAGAACGTTGAGCAGCAGCTCCCTCGTGGCATCGACTGCTATCATCACGCCCCTTCCGGCCAGTCTCTCCATGATTTTCCGGTAGATGTCGTCCGGCATGGAGCCCGGGATGCTTCCGGCCAGGACCAGTACGTCCCCCTCTCCCAGGATTTCAAGCTTCTCCATCAGCTGTTCCACCGCTTCTTCCCCAATCCGGGGGCCGCAGCCGTTGATTTCCGTGCCGTCTATGGACTGGAGCTTTAAGTTGATTCTGGAGATTCCTTCTTCCAGGGTGATAAAGTCCGTCTTCACTCCCATCTCCTCCACCCGGCGCGCAATCTCCGCTCCCGTGAAGCCTGCCACGAATCCAAAAGCTGTATTGTCTATCCCCAGGTTCCCCAGAACCATGGAGACATTCAGACCTTTGCCCCCGGGCAGAATCAGCTCGGAACTGGTCCGGTTGGTCAGGCCCAGTCTGAAGTCTTCCACCGATACGATGTAATCCAGTGATGGGTTAAATGTGACTGTGTAAATCATTTTGTCTCCTTTCTGCATGTTGTTTTGTAATGCCTGTGTGTGGCGCGGACTGCTTCGGTCTGCTTCAGTCGGTCTCTGCCTGCTTCCATCGGCTTCCGTCCGCTTCATTCATCTTCGCTCCGCACCAGTTCCGGTCATTTTCCATCCGTCTTTGAAATACGATTCCCACAGCTTCCTTTTGTTACGTTGTTCCTCTGCTGTTTCTTTCACTGTCGTATCTTATGGACTTATTATATATCCAAATTCAGTCAATATCAATCAAAATATTTCACAAATTCCGACTTTCATTTTTGGTGTTTTTGCACTAAATTAAATTATTTTGATTGATTTTGACTGTTTTGTATCTTTGCCGGATGATATTACTTCAAAGTACCACGCTATCAGAATACACCCCCGGATGATTTCCATTCCTGACATCCATTCCTGTCACATGCCTCAAAACGAATTTGAGCCGTCAGGACTTTTGGCAAGAGGAATTTTGAGAGGTATATGATAATTGTGTTCAAAAACTCTTAAAGAGTATATTTAATCTCTTTCTGCGCCTGTTAATTTCCCGTCATATGTTATATATTTTAAAGGTAACAAAAATTCTTGTGTCCGCATTTCTTGTAATTTTTGAAATGTGAATTGCTTTCACAATAAAGGAACCGATTTCACCTGAACTACAGCGAAATCGGCCGCACATTTTTGGCAGTTTGGCAATATTTTTAAAAAATCAAAATTTTTTATGGCAAGAAAGAAAAAACATGATTTAGAAGGCCATAAATGCTGATAAATACAGTCTTGAGCGTTTCCGAGACTACCCTTCTTTTTTGAGAGATGATTTCTGCGGAAAGACAGACAGGCCAGAAACGGTTTGATTACAAGAGGAAAGGATTCGTAGACATAGCAAAAGAATACCATGTTTCAATAGCTGCTATTATCAAGAGATATGAAAGAATATTGTTCTTAAAGGCAAAATATTATGTCAATCATCTTTCTATTGTGCATGGCTATAAGGATACAGAACATTTCGAAAAAATCCGGACAAGTGCGTTTAACTGCTACTGTGGCGGAAAATATATAGTAGCTTATTTTGAAAAAGAATATGCTGATATTTTAAAGGAATACCGAAATGGTGAGCCGGGAATGCCAAAACGGTTCTTAAAGGCTTTGCCGCCTTTACGAAACAATTTCAGCACACGGACTGTTTCCGGTATTATCCGGCTTAGAGAAACTGATGGATTGACATATACCGCGATTGCAAAGGCAAAAATCCAGACGCTCAAGGGCTTGAGAAGAAATGTCATTTCCCAATTATTGAAGCAGCCTGAAAATTTCGCTTGACAAAGCACGCCATATATATTATCCTGTTCCTACATGGAGTGGGAGCAGATTCCTTCCATGATCTGGACTTCTGTATTTCTAAGGTTTAATGGCGTTTCTGCTGTTTTTCACTGGAAAGATTATTTAATGTCAACTGGAAAATGGCGGGGCGACATGATGGGTTTTATCCCGTGGAGTTCCTGCCGTAATGGAAAAGACGCGCCCTGTTTTAAAAGGACGGCGCACAAGGGGGAACGGTTATGGGGATAGAAAATGACGCAATCCTGTCCTACCTGGAGGACAGCGCACGTTTTGCTGATCTGTTCAATCAGTTCTGTTTCGGGGGCAGGGAAATCGTGGAGCCGCAGAAGCTCACTGATGCATCTGAGGTGTACCACACACCGCCAGGCAGGAGACGGCAGAGGAGGCAGGGAATCCGCGACATCAAGAAGAGACTGGAGTCGGGTGTCTGCCTGAAAATCCTGGCTGTAGAGGCGCAGAATGATGTGAACTACATCATGCCATGGCGGATTATGGAATACGACTGCATGGAATACGGGAAGCAGATACGCAGAATCCAGAACGCAAACAGGGAAGCCGGCGAATATGCCAGTGCCGGGGAGTTTCTCTGCGGGTTCCGCCGGGAAGACCGCCTTGTGCCGGTCTATACCCTCTGCCTGTACCATGGTACCGGCCAGTGGAACGGCCCCAGGTGCCTGAGGGACATGGCGGACTTCGGGGCGGATGCCCCTGAGTGGGAGCAGTGCTTTTCCGATTACCCCATGCGCCTGATATGCGCCAGTGAACCCATGGACTACACTGCCTTCAGGACACCCCTGGGGGCGCTGTTTGAACTGCTGCCGCTGCGCAGGGATAAAACTCGCCTGAAAAAGCTGATGGATGAAAATCCCATCTATCAGAAACTGGACGGGGATACCGCAGAGACGGCCAGCATCCTTATGGGGGTGAATCTCTTCATAAAGCAAAGAAAAAAATACAAGAACGGAGACGGATATAATATGTGTCAGGCTATAAAAGAAATGATGGAAGACAGCAGGACAGAGGGTTGGGAGGCCGGGGAAAAAGTTGGTTGGGAGGCCGGAATCCGCATATTCATCCAGGCTAACCGCGACGATGGACTGGAGGATGACGCGATTGCCGATAAATTAAGGAAATACTACGGCCTGGCGAAAAAGGAAGTACTGAAGTTCCTATAGAACCAGGCAGCGTATATGCCCGTACATACATGCGCCAAAGGCTGTCTCTGGTTTTGCCAGAGTGCGGCAGCCTGGTTGCTCCTAACCAAATAACCAAAGTTGAAGGAAGTCAAGGCGGCTGAGATATGTATTGATTATCTCCGCATTGTCGGATTTCCTTTCGCGGACTATCCAGAACTGCGCGAAAGCTTTCTAAAAACACGAAAATGAGATGCCTTCTCAATCCACGGTTGAATTATTCTCTAATAATACGTTATTGTATAGAAAACCCGATTCCAATATAATGAGGAACTGTTTAGGAGACTGGCGGCACAATCCCCCTTGAATAAGGATGTGCCGCAAATTCCCAACGGAAAACAACAGACAGGACAGGAGGTCTAAAATGGAATTCAACATAGGAAGCAAAATCAAAAAACTGCGCAGGCAGAAAAATATTTCCCAGGAAGTATTGGCCCAGTATCTGGGGATATCCTTCCAGGCTGTCAGCAAATGGGAAAGCGGGCAGAATATGCCGGATATTACGCTGATTCCGGCCCTCGCATCCTTTTTCGGAATTTCTACGGACGAATTATTTGACTATAATTACTATGAAACGGAAAAACGCGTAGCGGAAATCGTAGATGTGTCTTACCCCTACCGGGGAATTGACGATGCCAAATGCGAGGCCATATTGAGGGAAGGCCTGAAAAAATATCCGGGCAATGACGTTCTCTTAAACTGCCTGATCTATTCCATCCCGGTACCGGAACGAAGCGACGAAGTGATCAGCATATGCCGTTCTCTCATTGAGGGCACCAGGGAGGACGACATCAAGTATGACGCATGCCGGGTTCTGGCTGAAACCTATCATAAAATCGGCGAACCCGGACTGGTGAAAGAAACCCTGCAGAGGATTCCGGAAATCTACTTTACAAGGTTGGAACTGGAAGCGGAATTACTGGAAGGGGATGATAAATTCAGGGCGGCAGACGGCCAGAAAGGCCTGTCCGCAGACAGTCTTTTCAATATGCTGGAATGTCTTGCGGACTGCTACGAAGAGAAAGGCGAACCGGAAAAGGCAAAGATACAGCTTGACATTGCCTTAAAGATATTCGAGGCCTTCAAGGATGATTTCCTGTCGGAGGGAATGTGCAGGACAGTCTGCCAGTGCCATGAGGAGCAGGCGGAAAGGATACGGCAGCGGATTCGGGCGCTTTGACGCCCAGCTCTGATGCTTTATCATAAGACCTGTTATCCGGTATTGTCACCTCACTTGGCGTGGGGATCCTGTCGGCGGCCATCTATATCGTTATTATCGCAAGGCTTCACCTTATGACAGCGGCACTTTTCACATTGATTGCACTGATACAGCTTATCCCGCCAATCATTGTCAGGAGATTTCTGGAGCAAAACTGTGAGGATACCCAGAACATCGAGACGGAGATTACAAATGTAATCCTGGAAGCCTATCATGGATTTGCCGTTCTGAAACTGTACAAGCTGAAAGACTGGTACTTAAAAAGGCTGTCAGGGCTCAATAAAAAGTATCTGAAAATTGGAAACGGAGGCATCTATGCCAATACAGCGGAAGACCCCCTGAACCAGTTCGTCTCCACCCTGCTGAAATACGGCACCTATGCGGAGGATACAGGTTTCAGTGTCACGGAAGCAGAACAGCTGGCAGGGCTCCAGACCGTATAACAGCTGTATCCTGCAAATTGAGATTTTGTCGTTATTGCAACCTGGCTGCACATCTGTTCCTGAGACATATGGGCAACCGAGGCTTTTGTTTATAGGGCAATTGCAAAGTCACTAGTACACCGTTGCATTAATTCCCGAGTAATCAATGCTTGATGTCCGCGCCAGGACAATGCGGAGGAGGGAGGCGATGCGGTGGACACGCCTGCCGACGACAACGCGGTACTGGTGTGGACAGCGGGTGCTGATTACTCGAGGAATAATGCAATGGTGTACTAGGATTCTGCAAATTTTCATTGACACATTGAATCCGCCATGATAGAATAATCCCATCTATTGCAGGTATGCAGAAAGGAAGTGGTTAATATGACGAGAACAAATGTTATAAAAACAATCCCCGATTGCAACAATGTCATTTTAGCCGACTACTACTGCCCAAACCTGCGGTCCGCGTAACAAGCCTGTAACGCGCTTTTAAAGTTTGGAATTTTCAGGCCGGGAAACCCACGCCTGTCGGTTATGGCATACTGCAAGGTATGTCTTTTTTGTTTGTGCGCTTTTTTGTGTATGCAATTTTTGTGTATGCGGCTTTTATGTACGCACCCTTTTCATTTGTTCTCCTATATCTGCAATTTCCCTGCTGATTTCCCTATTCCTACATGTTATATCGCTGATCTCCTGATCCGGATAAACCGGAAGGAAAACAAATTTTAACGAAATGAATGAGGTATCGAATGAAAAATTTTAAAAAAATTATGTCCGCATGTCACACCCAGAATAAGACATGCCTCCACGATCTCTATACTGACAGGCAGGTATACTACAGCTCCGTAAGCAGTTCTGAACAGCCGGTGGAGGACGAAAAAATCTACGACTACCGGAGTGTCCCCTTTCAGTTTACGGGAACAGGCTTCCGCACGCCGGAGCAACTGATTATGTATGTCTGGATACCGGAAGGAATCTGCCGGGGAGCAG
>CAJTSY010000015.1:18137-29679 GCA_910578995.1 uncultured Acetatifactor sp. | reverse complement strand
GGGAGCAGCCTTCCTTCTCTCTGCAGGAGGCGGGTGCCGTAGTTCTCGCCAGGAACGGCTGTCTCTACATGGAAGAAAAACATGCCTTCCGCCTGCGGATAGCCTGCCGCCTCCCCCTGATAAACGGGCATTCCGTCAACGGCAAGGGAAGCTACCGGGGCGTGAAGGCCCTGTTGGACTTGATCTGCGACAGACTGGAGACGGCAGACTGGGCAAAACTGGCAGGGCATGTTCTACTGTATTCCCGGCAAAGGCAGATCCGCGCCTATCTCCGGGAAAACGGTCTTCTGGCTTTCGTGGCAGACGGCAGTACCCTGCCCAGGCAGGGAACCACGCAGAAGCCTCTTCCGGAAGCGGTTCCCTTTCAGACGCCTCCCTCCCTGCGCGTGACGGTCCGCACATCCGACGGATACAGCGTCACCGGCATGGGCCTGAAGCAGGGGATTACTGTCATCACCGGGGGCGGTTATTCCGGAAAAAGTACGCTCCTGGACTGTCTGGAGCAGGGCATCTATGACCATGTGGCAGGGGACGGGCGGGAGTATGTGATTTCCGACGAAACCGCCTGCAAGGTGTATGCGGAGGACGGCAGGTATCTGGCTCCCACAGACCTCTCTCCGTTCTTCTCCTATCTGCCCGGCAATAACAGCCCTCACTGTTTCGGCACTCCCCATGCCAGCGGGAGCGTCTCTCAGGCGGCCAACATCGTGGAGGCTGTCTACAGCGGATGCCGCTGCCTGCTCATCGACGAGGATACCAGTGCCACAAATTTTATGATTCGAGATGAAGCCATGCGCAGGCTTGTGAAAAAAGAACCCATCGTCCCCTTTACCGACAGGGTTTCGGAACTGGCGGACATGGGAATTTCCACGATTCTGGTCATAGGCGGTTCCGGGGAATATCTAAAGTATGCCCACAGGGTTCTGCTGTTGGAGGATTATCTGGCGTTTGATGTGACCGGACAGGTAGCCGGCATGATAAATCAGGTAACGGAAATCGGAGCGCACGAGTCGGATCCCGTAGTGCTGCGGGCAGACCGCTGGTACGGACTATCGGAATCGGATACCCGGACACAGCAGACAGGCCAGAGTAAACTGCATAAATCAGGTGACAGCGCACAGCCAACAGGCCGAAATGTGCTTTACAAATCAGGTGATGACTCACATAAAGCAGAGCCGAAGAAGCTTAATAAGTCGGACAGCGACTTACAAAGAACACACCGGAAGAAATATTATGAATCAGAGGGCAGAATACAGCAGACAGAGCAGTTTGCACAGAATGCACCAGAAACAGTAACACATTCCTGGACAACGAGCAGGTATCTTCCCTATGCAGGGGAAGGCAGCACGCTTATTCTAGGACAATGCATCCAAATTGAGAATGCCCGTTACCTTAAGATAGGCGGCTTCACAGCGGATATCACTCGCCTGACGGCACTCACCGAGGATGGGCAGCCTGGCAGCCTTACCTGGCTTCTGGAAAAACTTCTGTTTACAGAAGGACAAGAGAATATGGATCTGCGGGCCAGGTGCGAGGCTTTGGCGGAGACGCTGTTTTCGGATTCCAGGGATACGGTTCTGTCGTCCCGCCCCCATCGCTATGAGCTTTGCCTGGAACAGGTGCGGAGCCTGGATCTGCTTATGGCCGCGTTCCGGCTTCGCCCGGACAACCGGAAGTAACGATCCTTTTGTACTTTTTTCACAGGCCAAAGCGCCATTGAGTCCGTTTGGCGCTTTAGCCTGTATCCTATCATGGAATATGACGCAAAGGACGTCCTCTCATCGGAAGTAAAGAATCTTCTGCGCTTCGCGAACCCTGTAACCTTGCAGGGTTCGGAAGATGCAGTTTCTCATAAGTTCCTTCTCAGTTGATGCTTAAACCGGCGCTTGCATATCCTGCAACTGTGTTCAGCAGGGAAAGCCCGCTCGCTGTTGCCGAGAATACCAACATCAGACGTGTCTGGGAGGTCACCGGTATACTGAGTCCTGTAAGCGCGCCGTTCAGCAATGTCCCAACAGAGATGACTCCGGAAAGCGATGGCGTCAGGCTAATCAGTGTTCCCACAATCGGCGCAAAGACATTGTTTGGCGTTGCAGACTGGTAAATCTGCGCTCTTACGGCTACTGTGGCGCCAACCAATGAAAGTGCCGCCGTGATACTGAAGTACGCGCTGAATGAAGTAATGATACCGTTACGGGGTACCTGGAATGCAAAGTTTGAAAGCGTTCCGCTGGCATTTGTGATGTCAATTGTGGACCCCAACACCGTGAGTCCCTGCGCGCTGCTTCCGAAGCCCACAAATGCAGGAAGTCCCACAAGCCCTCCGGCAATTGTTGTCAGAGTAACCGGCAGCCCCGATGCAAAGGGGATGATTGCTCCTGTGCCTGCGATGCCAGTTGGACCAGTTGCTCCCGTCGGGCCGGTTGCCCCTGTCGCTCCCGTCGCTCCGATTGCTCCCGTCGGGCCAGTTGCTCCATCTGCCCCAGTTGCTCCCGTCGGACCAGTCGCCCCAGTTGTTCCGGTTGGACCAGTTGCTCCATCTGCTCCCGTCGGACCCGTTGCTCCTATCGCCCCGGTTGCTCCTGTGGGACCAGTTGGACCCGTCGCACCATCTGCTCCAGTTGGGCCTGTCGGACCGGTCGCACCATCCGCTCCCGTCGGGCCATCCGCTCCTGTCGGGCCGGTCGCCCCATCTGCTCCTGTCGGGCCAGTTGCCCCTGTCGCTCCCGTCGCTCCGATTGCTCCCGTCGGGCCAGTTGCTCCATCTGCTCCCGTCGGACCCGTCGCACCATCTGCTCCAGTTGGGCCTGTCGGACCAGTTGCTCCTATCGCCCCGCCTGCTCCCGTTGGGCCTGTTGGGCCGGTTGCTCCCATCGGACCAGTTGGACCCGTCGCCCCATCTGTTCCTGTCGCTCCAGTTACTCCGGTTGGGCCTGTCAAACCAGTCGCTCCATCCGCTCCTGTTGCTCCCGTCGGACCAGTTGGACCCGTCGCCCCATCTGTTCCCGTCGCTCCAGTTACTCCGGTTGGGCCTGTCGGGCCGATCGCCCCATCCGCTCCAGTTGCTCCCGTCGGACCGGTCGCACCATCCGCTCCCGTTGCTCCCGTCGGGCCAGTCGTCCCATCTGCTCCCGTCGGGCCGGTTGCTCCATCTGCTCCAGTTGGTCCCGTCGCACCATCCGCTCCAGGCGCTCCTGTCGCCCCGGTCGGGCCAGTGGGACCCGTCGCTCCTGCCGGACCGGTTGCCCCCATCGGCCCCTCGTCCCCCATACAGCCTTTCGGCCCCTGGACGCCTATGGGACCGGTGACACCCTGGATACCCTGGGGACCGGTCACACCCTGGGGACCCATTGCTCCCGTGGGGCCTGCGGGGCCAGTTGGTCCCGGAATACCTCTGGGGCCCTGAGGGCCAATATCACCCTGGGGCCCTACCGGTCCCACTGATCCCACCGGACCTGCTGGACCCTGCGGTCCCATATCCCCCTTAGGGCCTTCACAGCCCGGGTCGCCCTTCGGCCCGATATCGCCGCGGACACCCTGGACACCCTGAATACCCTGGGGGCCTGCATAACCTCTTGGCCCTACACAGCCCCTGGGGCCCGTGTTTCCTGTCGGACCTACAGGCCTGTGATAGTACAGTTCCCTTCCATAGTAGTACTGCTGCCGCGGGTCCAGTACCTTTCCGTCCGCAATCATCTTCCGGTAGATCCTCAAATTACGGTCCGGGTCCCCGGGCCCCTCTTTCCTGTGGCTGATGGCAATGTCGGAATATATGACCCTGCCGTTTGGCGGAATCACTTCGTGTACCTCGCCGCGCCAACGGTACCCGGCACAGTTTCGGATCCACCTTTCCCTGAAATAAGAAAAAGACGGCTTTCCGGCCTCGTCAAACGCAGTATTATATTTCATCATCACAATATCCGTATCCGGGGGCAGCGACTGCTTTAACTGTAGGAATCTGTCCCTCTCTGTCTCCTCCAGGACATCGTCCGCATCCATCCACATGCAGTAGTCCATGGACGCCCTGGAAAAGGATTCGTTTCTGGCATCGGCGAAGTCATCCTTCCATGAATGGGAATAAACTTTCGATGTATAGCCGGATGCAATTTCCATCGTCCTGTCGGCAGAGCCGGTATCTACAATGATGATTTCCTCCACAAGTCCTGCCACACTGTCAAGACAGCGTGCAATATGGGCCTCCTCGTTTTTGACAATCATGCAAAGGCTTATTGTAGGCATCATTCTCCTTTAAAATTTATTATCTGCAGAGTTTTTCTATGCTCAAATACATATTGATTCTGGCAGCGCCCACTGAAGACTGCCATGCAAAGAACAGCGTGGTTCCCTCCGGTATCTCCGCGATAAAATATCTCGAAACCGTCAGCATTTCCCTTCGCTTTGCCGCCTCTGCGCATGCGGCGTACAGCATCTGTCTGCTGTTATTGAATACGGGGATTAGCTTTATCGAACCATGTTTTCTCATAACTGTAAATACATAATAGCTGATGGCATAGTAACCGGGAGCCAGAGTCACGGAACAGTCATTGCAGGGAGCTATATTCCGGGTGATATCCGGTATCTCAACCTTAAGCGGAAGACTGGCGCTCTCGGGCAGTATCAGTCCCTGGCCCGAAAACGTTGCAAAGACGCTGTTCTGCGGATAGCCCGGAGGCCCTGCCGGACCGCGCGGGCCGGGTTCGCCCCTTGGCCCCATGGGCCCGGTGGCTCCCTGGGGACCCTGGGGGCCCGTGACTCCCTGGGGACCGGGCTCGCCCCTCGGCCCCATGGGCCCCATCTCCCCGCGCCCCCAGAAAGCATCCGGCTGCCCGGGCATTTCTGCCGCTTGTGTCTCTATCCTGCCGGATCCGCGGCCGTCCTCTCCGGTGTTCATATATCGGGAATTATCCCGGCCGGCACCATCTGGCTCCATATACCGGGAAGCATCCTGCCTTACTTCATCCGACTCGTAGCTGCAGTCTGCGCAGAAGCGCGTCCCACTTTGATTCCTGTCCCTGTGAAACGTCTCCGTTCCGGACAGCTTCGGCGGGTTGAACTTCCAGTTCGCATCATAGTTATTCAAAAAATCACCTCATTCATATTTGACATTGTGCGTTATTGCTTCCTATTAGTATAAATTATATGCATGAATGATTTTTTTGTTTTTGAATACTATGATATCACCGGCCTGACAGCACCTGCCGAAGATGGGCAGCCTTCCGTCCTCCACCTGTTATTTCCTTTTTCTTCTGTTCATAAAGGCACAGGAAAATGCAACAAATACTCCCAATATAATCCACGGATATGCCGCGCCTAGAAAATCACCAACCATACTTCATCCCTCCTCCCAAATTCTACTTTATGTTTTAATATCAAACTGCCACGATTTTTGCTACCACAAACGGGACATAGTGTCCATTAGTCATTTGTGTATTTCTTCCTTAGTTTTCGCAGTTTCAAGCCACAATAAATAATCAGATAAAGATATATTAGCGTCATCACGGAAAAGAATACAGTGAACACGGTTGCAAGAGGGTCAGCGGTCCCTAGAGCTTTGAAAAAAGGCAGAGATTTTATTCCCTGCCGACTTTATCTGCTTATACAAAAATGATTTCAAATTGTATGCTATTCATTTTCCCGCCCCATTCTAAGGTGTTTTCTGCCTTTGTTTTCTTTTTCAGGGCTACAGCCTGCCAATGCCGCGGAAGTCATTGCGGCCCCAGTCCCCCGGCATACTTCAGCAGATAATAAATCACATAGGCCCAGCCCAGAATCCCATGAAAAATAGCCCATCCAATGGAAGCATAGGCGTGATAGGATATAACCATTGCCAGTACTGACCCGAAACCAATCCCTGTCTTCACACCCTTATCCATTGAGCCCACCTTCTCTTTTAAATTTTTTACTTCTGTTTTCATTTCCGCCAGGGCCACCATGGTTTCCTCAGCCCGTTCCTGATATTCCTCAGCCGGAATCCGCTCCCCGGTGAGCAGCTCGTTTACACTGATTCCCAAGGCCTCGCTAAGCGGTGCCATGCAGCCTGCCTCCGGCAGCCCCCTGCCTGTCTCCCACTTCGATATTGCCTTGTCACTGATTCCCAACACCTCCGCCAACTGCTTCTGGGTCATATTTTTTTCTTTCCGGCACTGCGCAATGAAATTTCCGATTTTCACCTGATCCATATTCATTGCCCCCTTTCTCAATGATTGTTCCACAGCGCCCCTCCCAGGCTCCATGTATCCGGGATAATGTCTAACCACAGATGCATCTGTAGACTTCCCGGGGCTTGTCTGGTTTGCTGCTGTTTTCATCCTATACCGAATCCCCGTAGAATGCAACCTACGCTCTGTAGAACTGCCTTTTTACCGCAGCATGATTCTTATTCGTCAGGCATCTGCAGGCGCATCCATGCCCCCGGACAGCATCTGCAGAAGCACCCAGGCCCCTGGATAATACGCTGCCATGTCCTCATCGCCGTACTCCAGGGCAAGCGTTTCTGCTTTGCTTCTGAAGGCATCGAACCATTCCTGTCCGGTGGCGGAATCCTCATCCACAGCATCCTCCCCCCGCGAAAACAAAATATCCCGGCAGACTGACGCCATGATATGCCCATGCAGTCCGGTCTGGCCGCCCTGCAGGAACTGCCCGAAGCAGTATCGCAGGGTGTACCGGCCATAAAAAGTCAGTTCCCGGTACTGGATGAGGTGTTCATCGATGTAATCGCCAGGGTTAGAGGAATACGCCGGCGAGGACTCAATGGTCTCGAACAGTTGTTTGATAACAGAGTCGGTGTCCACACTGCCATGCTCCACAGCCCGGGCATAGCAGTCCTGCTTCTGTGTGAGAATATATTTTTGTGTGTCTATGGCTTGCTCTTCAACGGCTTCAGGAAATATGTCCCGAATGTCTTTCACATAGTAGCTGCCGTCCCGAGGCTCCCAGTATTCGATGAGATTATACTCGCCATCCCTGATTTCAAAGGAGACAGCCACAGGGATATAGCTTCCCGACGCTTCATGGAATGTACCTCCGGAGTACTCATACGCCTGATACAGTGCGAAGCCATACGCTGTCACCTGCATGGGTGTGGACGGCTCGCTGTCAATGCACAGTTCCTCCTTATCCAACAGGACAAAGCTTGCACAGTGGTACAGGCTGTCCGGCCCGGCAGGCATATTGTGTTCCAGAATCGCGTTGTAAACCGCTTCGGTCAATGGATCTTCTGAACAATGCTCTGCAATAAATGCTTCGGTGCCGCCGTCCCGGATGTCAATCCGTGTTTCAAAATCGTCCGCCAATGCCAGATAAATATACATGGGGTCACTGTCCGGGCCGCCACCGCCAATCCACAGCCTAAATCTTCCATCAATTTCGTACTTTCGGATGTACAGGCCGGAACCCACTTCCGTATAATCGTACTGTTCGAAATCTGACCAGGTTAAGTCCTGTCCGTATTGAGAAAGCATAATGACGTCGTTCAGGGAGAGTGTGTTTGTTTCCACGGAAAGGTCTTCTTCCGGGGATTGGCCTTCTTCTCCGGAATGGCGTCCTTCCCTGGATTTCTCCTCCCTCATAATGACCTTTTTCGAAATAACTCTGATACTGTACACATCACTCAGCCTCGCGGGATATGTTTCGAGGATCTGCCCGCTATACGAGACTTCAATGATATCCCCAACCTGCAGCTCTGGCACGGTGTCCCTGTTTATTACAGGAACTTCAATCTTATCAGCGCTGTTCAGTTCCGGGCTTCCTTCCACAGGTTCCACAAGGAGAGACCCGTCATGGATTTCCAGAATTTCCGCTTCCATCAGGAAGGTTTCCGGTTCGTTTACTTCCGAAATGCGGACCGTGACATTTTCTACATCCACATATACGATTTTCTCCTCGTCGGAAGGATTCTGTACATTCACACCGATTTTGAACCATCCGCCCTTTTCCGCCTCCATCTTCACGGGCATGCCCGGCGTCAGGTAAACCGGCTCGTCATAGGCGGTTTCCGTTTTTACCTCTACCGGCTTCAGTTGAACTTCCGTATCTCCCAGTCCGTCGCCGGCGATTACATAGATATAGTTTCCCAACGGGGAAATCTCTTCATGGGTATACACCATAGATGCCTGGCTCCCCGCAGGCACAACTATGCAGAGGGAAAACTTATCCCTTCCGGGGTTGGTCAGGAAGCAGACGGCTGCCGCGGCGCAGGCAAGCACCGATAAGGGTACAACCCAGAAAGCGGGCTTCTTCCAGTTCGCCAGATTCCGGATGCGTCCTTTGGCATCCCCCTCTCCGAATGCAGGAGACATACCGGCGGCAATGTGCTTTCCGGTGGCAAGGCTTAGCAGGGATGCCGTATAGTCCGCCAGGACATCCGCCCCCATTTTCCGGACAACAGCCTCGTCACAGCTCATTTCCATATCCTTTCCCGCCAGGATGAAAGCGCACCAAACCAGGGGGTTAAACCAGTGAACACACAATGCGGCAAAGGCCAACGGCTTTACAATATGGTCAAACCTGCTGATGTGATGCTGTTCATGGGCCAAAATATAGGGCTGTTCACGTTCCTTTATGGAGGAAGGCAGGAAGATTTTCGGCCGAAACACTCCCATGACAAAAGGTGACGTAATTTCGTCAGCCAGGTATATATTGTCCCGCAGTAAAGAAGCGGTGAGCAGTTTCCTCCGAAGCCGTATACAGGATACAGCCGTATAGAGGACCATTGCCAGGGCGCCTGTCATCCAGACACAGGCGGCAATCGTCATGGGAACTTCAAACGGGCCTACAGCCAGTTGGGCAGTTTCATGGGGCAATACACCGCCGGTTGTTCCTCCTTGCGGCAGGACACGTCCGGTTGTCCCCCCCTGCGACATTCCGTCTCCGGTTGCCCCTCCTTGCGGCAATGCATCACCGGTTGCCTCTCCCGGCGGCAGGACACCTCCGTTTGTCCCTCCCTGCGGCATGCCGCCGGCTACATCCCCGGTACCCGGAACGGCAGGGCTCACGGGCGGCGTTTCGGCGCGGACGATATCGGACGGGATATATTCAATACGGCTTGTTATAGTGTCATTTGCGGTTACCGGGGTATCCAGCAGGCGAAACAGCGACAGGTCAGACTGAATGGAAACCGGGCATAACAGCCGGAAAAGCACAATACCCCACAGCGCATAGGAAATCACTTTGGGTGCCTTTTTCAGCAGAAGCCGCAACAGCAATACAAACAGGATGACCACACCCGCAGTAAGGCTCATATTCAGCAGTCCGGGCAAAAATGTATAAATAAACATGGAATCACCTCCTCAACCCGTCGATAAGTTTCTTCAGTTCCTCTACTTCCTCATCGGATAATTTCTTCCGTGTGCCAAAAGCAGTGATAAACGCCGGCAGGGAGCCATGAAAAGTCTCCTCCACAAACTCCTCGCTCTTCATCCCGTAGAACGCTTCCCGGGAGATAAGCGATGTGACCGTTTTGTCCTGAAGCCTGAAAATCCCCCGCTCACACAGTCTCTTCAGAACGGTGTAGGAGGTAGTTGGCTTCCATTTTAGCTCCTTCTCCGCCATTTTAACAAGCTCTCTGGATGCCAGCGGCTCATGGCTCCAGATGATATCCGCAAAACGAGATTCCAGCATCCCCATTGTAGGCATAGGTTTCCTCCCTTTCCTCTACATCATATAGAATAAATATAGTCTACATGATATAGAGGATTTTGTCAATGGTTTGTATGCGGCTTCCGCAGATTCAGCTTTATATTGTTTCATCATGCAACTCCGCCTAACGCAACTACGTTCCGTATACTCACATATCATCAATTCTATTATAATAACTAAAGAAATCATCTGACTTAGGACAGCAAAAAGGACAACAGACACAAAAGATAAACAATAGCGGCCTGGTACCATAAAATGAAAAGCGCCCGCAGAATTTTCTCCCACGGGCGCGATACCGCTCAGCCTTCACATAGCTCCTGCAAAAGCAAAGCATTCATAATAAAATCACCGGTACTTCTCCATCTGCAGCCGGAACATGGCGGCATATTTTCCATCCAGCCCCATCAATTCCTCATGAGTTCCTTCCTCCACAATCCGTCCTTCCTCAAACATATAAATCCTGTCAGCCAATCTGGTAGTCGAAAGCCTGTGTGAAATGAAAATCACCGTTTTATCCCGCCCCAGAGTCATCATGGTATGGTTGAGATTGTACTCGCTCAAAGGGTCCAGAGCACTGGAAGGTTCATCCAGTACAATGACGGGCGCATCCTGATAAAGGCTTCTGCAGATGCCCGCCATCTGGGCCTCGCCGCCGGAAAAGGACATGCCGTCCTCCTCAAATTCCCTGGTCAGGGGCGTATCATACCCTTTCGGCAGTCCGGCAAATTTTTTATCAAATCCGCTTTTCCGAAGCAGTGGTTCCGCCTTCCCTTCCTCTATGGGCACCCTGTCCATGACAATGTTCTGGCCAAGCGTCGCCGTAAACAGCTGATAATCCTGAAACAGTGTGGCAAACTGTCCCCTGTATTCCCCAAGCTTCAGATCCCTGACGTCGGTTCCGTTGCGGGTGATTTTTCCTGCCGTCACATCGTAAAGCCGCATCAGAAGCTTCACCAGAGTCGTTTTCCCTGCCCCGTTGTAGCCAACCAGGGCAATCCGCTCTCCCCTTTTGATTGTCAGGCTGACATCCTTTAAGACAGGTGTTCCGCCAGGATAAGAGAACGAGACATGTTCGAGGTTCAATTCATTCAGTTCATCCGCCACAGCCTGCGCGTCTTCTCTATGACAGATTTCCACTGGATAATTCAGAAAATGCCGTATTTTTTCAATATAACGCCCGTGTTCCGGGATTTCCGTCAGCACCTCGGCCAGTCCCCGGGAACAGGTCTTCAGATTTCCGCAGGAATTGTATAATGTCACTGCCGTGCCGTACCCAAAGGCGCCCTTTACAATCGTCTGAAACAGCAGGTATGTAAGGTATACGCCTTCGATCAACAGTGTATTAGAGCCATACCGGATCCCCATTTTCAATATCTGCAGTCTGCGGGTTTCCCTTCCGGTAATCTCCCGAATCTGCCCTGAGGCCTCATGGAATTCCTCATACAGCCTTGGCTTTATCCGGTTCAGGCGCAGTTCCTTGGCGTATTCCGGCAGATAAAACACCCTGCTTATGTAATCCAGCTTTCTCTCCAGATGCTTGATTTTCTCCCGCAATTTCATCCTGCGCCTGTTATAAAGGTTGGTCAGGAACAATAAAATCACCACTGAGATGCCGGTGAGCAGGAGCCCGAACCTGTCCTGGCTCAGCACATAGCCCGAAACCACGCAAATGCCCGCGGTCTCCCCAATCAAGGCGGCACAGCTTCCGATTACCGCTTCCACCCGATTGGCCGCTTCCCCCATGGCCCAGACAAATTCGTTGTAGAATTCAGGATCATCGTAGTTTTTCAAGTCGATTTCGGCCGCCTTACGATACAGTTCCCCCCTGATCCTCCGGTGGATTTTCTCCCTGGAAACAGGTTTTAGCTTTGTCTCCACATAATTGGGCAGAACCTGTGCCACC
>CAJTSY010000015.1:14636-18037 GCA_910578995.1 uncultured Acetatifactor sp. | reverse complement strand
TGCCACCGCTATTTTCTGGGCCTGTCCTCCGGAAAGCACGACTCCCCTGTCATCGAACTCCCTGGTCAGAATGGTGTCTGCCCCTTTTTCCAACTGCATTACCTGTTCCAGTACGCCGCTTTTTTGAAGCGCCTCCATGGCCGCCGCCCTCTGGGCTTCGGTTTCCAGTTTTTCCATAATCACATTTTCCAGTACGCTCATGGAAAAAAGTTCGAAATCCTGAAACGTCGTACCGATAAGCCGCCGGTATGCCTGCAGGTTAAACCTGCGGATATCCACGCCGTTTAGTAAGACGGCGCCCTCCGTCGGGTCATAAAGGCGCATCAGTAATTTGACCAATGTACTCTTCCCGGAACCGTTGTACCCCACCAATGCCGTGTTTTTGCCTGCGGCAAAGGTGTAATTCACATGCCTCAGCGCGTATTTTCCTCCCGTGGAAAGCTTTTTTTCCATTTCCCGTGACGGATACCGGAAGGACACATCCCTCAGTTCCAATGTCTCCACCCTTTCCGGCACCGGAATGCCGTCCGAGTCCTCAGGAATTTTCGCCTCGTAAGACATAAACTCTTTCAGCGTCTTCGCATAAAGGCCGTTCTGGTATGTCCCGGCAATGTTCCCCGCCAGATCTGTCAGCATCCATGTCGTACTGACAATGGCGTTGGCCAACACTACGAAATCCCCGATTAAGATGGATTTTGTCACCATGGCACAGTAGGCCGCAAACAGCCACATTCCTTCAAATACCAGGGGAAAACAGAGCACGCCCCGCATCAGCCCCAAAGCGCACAGCCGTTTCCAATATTTTGCCGTTATGGCAATAAGGTTCCCATAAGCCTCCTCATAGGTGTCATCCAGCACATTCTTGATTTTCGTCATGCGGATCTCTTTTGCGTACCTGGACAGATACAGCACGCGGTTGACATAATTCTGCCGGCGCACATAGGGGGTTCCCTCCAGTTTTTTCTCATACTCAATCCGGTTAATCACCTTACTGAACAGAAAATTCCCGATCATGGGAAGAAAAGAGAACAATCCCGCAATCCAGTGAATGGTGAAAAGCGTCACAACCACATAGGCTGACGCGAAGAATGCGGCAATCATACCGGCCGTATCCGTCAGTACGGACCTGGCCCTCTCATAAGCCTGGGAAGCCGCCTTCGTATAGGTGTCATAGAATTCCACATCCTCATAGCAGGCAATGTCTACATTGGAGGCTTGTTCAAACAGCATTCCGTTCAGTTTTTCATATAATTCAGAATCCGTACACGGCACATACCGTTCTTCCATCCAGATCTGAAAACCTGTGGTGAGAAAAATCACAGCCATTGAAACTGCAATAAACCACGCTGTCTCACCAAAACTCCTCCCGAATTCTGCAGCCCCGAAAAGATATTTCATGAAAACCACACTGAAAAAAGCCCATTCCGCATAGCCGAATATCTGCGCCGCAAAGCTGAATATGACCCGCCTGGGGTTGATTTTCCAGAGGATTTTCAAAAAATAAAGGTTATCTGAAACCGTATGTATGTTAATCCTGTTCCTCATACTATCTTCTCCGCATTTTCCTGTTATCCCATACCGTGTGTTGCTATGAGTATGTAAAAAGATTAATGCCCTCTGTCGTCAAAAGCAGGGACGTCTCAGCGCGGTATGTCCATATTTGTCTCTGCCGAATACCCTAAATCCGAATTTTTCATACAGCTTTAATGCCGTGTCATTTCCTTCCACCACGGAAACCACCATATCCTCTGCCTCTCCCAGGGGTTTCTCCTTCCCGTAGTCCAAAAACAGCTGTACCGCCTTTGTGCCGTATTCCTTCTTCTGGCAGTCCTTATCCACCAATATGCGGAATAATTCGTACACCGGCCTGTCATGTAAGCCCGGGAAGTCCCTGCCACTCCCATAATATATTTCCACCAGGCCCACAGGAGTATTTCCATTACACAGTGCATAGGTAACCGTGATTTCGTCTTCGAACAAATCGCTGTAGGACTGGGCCAGGGAATCCACAAAGGGCATCACATATTCTTCCTGGCTTTCCAGAAGCTGCATCTGCGTAAGCTGTCTGCAGTCATCCATACTTATTTTCCGGAAATGAATATCCTCCTCTCCTATTCGGTCTTGGGGATATTTTTTAAGTTCCTTTATCCTGCGGGCAAATGTGGTTATGTTCCGGTGGGGGATATCGGGAAACTCGCTTATTTCCTTATTTTTTTCCTTATGTATGCCTGCCAGTGTATCTCCTTCTCCGGACTCGCTTTCGTTGATTCCGGGTTTTATGACTACAACCATATCGTCTTCCGTCATCTTTCTGCGGAATCCGGCTTTTGAGAACAGCTTATCGGCAGGCAGGTTCTCTGCCTTATAGCAGGCTGTTATTGTGTCTATGCCAAATTCATTGCATGCCCACTTTGTTACTTCACGCAGGATTCTCGTTCCGTATCCCCTGTTCTGCTCCGTCTCATGCACAATCAATTTTCGTATCTCGCAGGAGGAGTTATAGCCTTTATAGGGATGTCTTTCTTCCATGGAATGTTCTTCCTTCCTATTTACCTGAACAAAGCCGACAATCCTGTCTTCCTCGTAGACCAGAAACGGAATGGGAAGATATGCCTCGTTCACAACGGCGGCATAATTATCTACCATGTCAAATATATGATGCTTTACATATTGCCATTGCTCATATTTCGCTGAAACCTCAAAAATATCTTCAAAATTTTCATTCGTCACATATACAAATTTCATTGGAATACCCCCACTGACCCATCATACTCTGCAAAGCCGTTTTTTTCTACCTCATATTCTTTTTTAAAAATAGATGCGCCTTCGTAACGCCTCATCCAACAATTTCATATCCGGCGTTTTCCAGAATGTCCAATGCCCTTTTGAAATTTTCCCTTTTTATCAGAACATAATCCGTGTCAAAAGTAGAAACCACAAACACACTGATTTCATGCTCCGCTAAGATTCCGCAAATTCGGGATAAGATACCGATCAGTGAAAAATCCAGTACGCCGTCCACGCGAAATGCTTTCCACCCATCCTCTATTTGGACCGCATTCGCCGGTACATTGCCCGTAACGCACACCAACGAATTCTCCTCCCGCGTTTTGCCGATAAAACAATATTCCGCATTCAAATCAACCAACGAATAATCTTCCACTTTACATACCGAAAAATCATAAGCAATTTCTCTGATCTTCATAACGCTCCCGTCTCTCACGAATCCTCAAAACTCCCGTCTGCCCCTGAACCGGTCAAACCAGATTTTCAAAATTCCGTTTATGCCATTCAGTATACCAGATATTCGCCAGTTTGAAGAAGATTTTTTTCACAAATATTTTTCCATCCCCTGTTTCCAATTGAGAAAATGCAGTATACTAAACAAGACAGGGTTCTAT
>CAJTSY010000015.1:10174-14536 GCA_910578995.1 uncultured Acetatifactor sp. | reverse complement strand
ACACCTCCGCAATGGTAACAGCCGCCAACCGGGAACCGGCTTCCGAGGCATGCTGCCCGTCCTCCGCGTAGAGCTCTGTCTCCGGGTGCTCTCTGTGGTATTTCCACCAGTTTTCTCCTACAGGAGCCACTTCGCATCCGGTCTCCCGCTGAAGGGCCAGATAGGCATTACTCATACCCTCCTGCGCCGCCTCCCCGTCTGCTTTGGTTGTCCAAGTCATATAGAGAATGGGCCTGGCTCCCGCTTCCCGCACCCACCCAATCAGCGCCCTGCCGCACCGGGCCATCACGTCCAGGTCTCCCATGGGATGGGCTGTATGCTGAAGAACCACGGCATCATAGCCCCCATACCGGATATTGAAGCGCACCTCCGGTTCCTCCAGGTGGAAATCCCATCCTCTGCCGCCGTGGGCCAGCATGGCCACTTCCACCTCCTCACCATTTTCCCGGCAGATATCCGCGAACATCCGGGGCATGTCGTTAAAATAGGTATGGCTGTTTCCGATAAACAAAACTTTCATAATCCCGCTCCTCCCTTATCCATTATACTGCAGACCGCCAGAATTTACAGTAACGCAACCCGAAAAGCAGCTGGCTGGCGGTCTGCAGTCGGGGCATACTGTAAATTTTACCAGTGTGCAATATAAATTCCAGAATTGTATATTTGAGATTCGTTATACTCAAACAGGCCACCACAGAAATCATACAATCGTATATCTGTTTCATTGCTCTCTCCGCGTCTGCCTCCAAACGGTCAATGGATTTCGAAACCTTCCGCTCCAGAACAAATGACCTGCCCCGCTATGATATCCAACACTTCCTCTATGTCCCAACGCTTCGCCGGGAGGATGACAGCCCGATGCCCCGCCACTTCCCGCAGAATGCGCAGTTCCAATTGCTGTCTATGGCGAAAATGTCGGATAAGATCGTCGAATCCCTGATATCCATGAGCTTTCCCGTAAGGTGAGGATTTCAGGTAGTTCATCATCAGAGGATACCAAAGGGGATTTCCTAGATCATCCGCACGTTCCTCACAGATCATCCGCGTGCTTTCCTCCAGATGTTCATCATATAAGTACAATAGCAAAAATCCCTCCTGGGGGACATCCGCGAACAGCCTGTGATAAAACATCACAATTTCGTCATCCCCCAACTGATGGTACAGAATCAGATCTTCCACGATATTTTGTAAGAAAGCGCACTCAAACAGATAACCCTTCCCATAAAAACTCCTATACCTTGCCCGGATAATCCCTTCCAGTTCCTCCGGGCTTTTGCGCCCGTTGTAGATTTCGTACTGCTCCAGCTCCTTGTGAAAGCCGGGGATATCCGTCAGGATAGTGGTATAAGGAATGATATAATGGCTCCCTTCCTGAAAGGTATGCGCCTCAATTTCCCTGCGGAGTTTTCCATAGCGCGCCAGCACTGCCCTATAGTCATCCGCATCCATCCAGGTACACCAGGCCAATTCCACCGGGGAATAGTCCCCCTCCCGACACACGTGGAGTTCCGGAGCCTTTCGGGCAATGGCCTGCAGCAGAGTGGATTTGCCCATCCCCTGTATCCCCTCTATAAAAATGTTCCTGTCTTTTATCATGCTCCCTCCATCAAATGCAGCTCCTGACCGATGATAATCGCCTTCGAATCGGTTCCGTGGCCTATGTCCGCCGTAACCGCAATGGGCAGATCTTTTCCCACGATTTCGCGGATGAGGATTTCTACCGTTGGAGTGCATTTTTCGGCTTCCATCTGGGTAAAGGTTCCAAGCAGGATGCCTGCGGCTCTTTCAAAGGCTCCCAACTGCTGTAACTGGCGCAGATAGGTTTCTATCTGCGGGGGCATCCCATGGAAGGCTTCTAACAGCAGGATTCTTCCATCCAGATCAGGCATATATTCCGTGCCTGCCAGTTTGAGAAAGCATCGGATGTTTCCCCCGATTACGGTTCCCTGCATTTCCTTCTGCTGAAGGAAGCGGTATTTGATCCGGAACAGGTCACTGCCACCGTTTATTACGGTATTTCGGAAGAGAATCACTCCACGGGAATCTGCAATCTGCTCATGGCCTGAAAGCCTTTTGCCCATGGAACGCCCCACTTCCATGGATTGGCTATCTTCCATAGAATGTTTTTCTTCCATGCTTCGGCTTTCATTTATGGAAGGATTTTCTGTTGCAGAATGCATCTCTTCTACGGAAGCTCCCCCTTCCGCATACCCATAGAGCAGATTTCGAACCTGATACAGCACGGAAGCTTTTCCTGTCTTCGCATAGATGGCATTGATCACAGTAGTTAAATCGCTGTATCCCCAGAAAATCTTTCCGCTGTCAGCGATGACGTCATAATCCAGGTAGGGCAGAATCCCGTTGGCAATATCCCCGCCCGAAATATCAAAAATTCCCTTTATTTCATCATCCCTGTAAAAATTCATCAGCTCCCGGGCACGTTCCTGCCCAGTCCCGCCGATTCCGTTTTGTTTTTCAAAAATGCAGTCGCTAAAAGTCACGCGGAGCCCCATTTTCAGCAGGATGGTTTCCAGACGTTTCAAATTTTCTCCATAGGAAGGCTTGTGCCCGTTTGAACAGCAGACAATTCCGATTCGGTCTCCGTATTTCAGCATATATGTTCCTCCTGTTGTCCGCATAGTTCTCCCGCCTTCCTTCATAATTTTCTATAATACTTCCCCTGCCTTCAGGGAGCCCAGATATAAGGAATAATATCATTTTCTATAATGATCTGGCAGAATATTTACCGCACAATACCGGCAAAGTGTCAAATACGGACAGATTTGCCGTTTGCGATACTGGAATCCGACATCATGTTTTTCTCCAAGAAAGCGGATGATTTTTTCTTCCAGGATCTGCCCCTGCAGACGCTCTTCTTCCTGTTTGCTGAGGTTTTTCAGGATTTCTTTTTTTACTCTCAACTGTATGGAAGGGTTTGCATTTTCCAATAAAAAATCTATCATCTTTTGTTTCATTTCATAATCTTCCTTATCAGAGAGCATCCGTATGGTATAATCCATTCCCTTGCTTTGCCGTCCATACCGCAGCTTCAGTGGCGCCGTCGGCAAAAGATTCTAATTATATATCAAAATTCCATTTTAAATACTCCGCAATCCCGTCCTCCTCATTACTGCCGATGACCAGGTCCGCCTTTTCCTTCACCGCCTCCACCGCATTCCCCATGGCAATGCCCCTGCCACACAGGGCCAACATCCCCATATCCGCATAGTCGTCCCCGAAGGCGGTAATCTCTTCCGTCCGAATCCCGCATGCGGAGCACATTTCCAGAATCGCCCGCTCCTTTGTAGCCGCCTTTTTGGTAAATTTATACCAGTACCCGTCGGAAAACCGGACACAATCGCATTCCTCCAACCGCTCCGCAAGCCTCTTTGCCTGCTCTTCTTCAAATATCTCCACGCACATTTTCAGGGAAGGCTCTCGGAAATCCTGAAAATCCGTATAAATACTGTCGCCCCAGGTAGGATCCTGCTTTTTCGGATCCACCCGGTAATTCCAGTAATGGGAATCCATGGTGTCGATGGTAATCTCACAGTCCAGGCCGCATACCTCCCTGGCAACCCCAATCATCCGCCTGGTTTCTTCCCCTGAAAATTCGGCCCTGTACAGATACCTGCCGTGATACTTCACCACGGCCCCGCCGCTTGCAATCAGCAGATCCGGCTTCAGTTCCTCCAGGATAGACAGGGCGATCTGTTCCCCTCTGGAAGTAGCCACTCCCACCAGGACACCCTTTTCCCGGCAGTCCCGCACCGCTTTCAGAACAGCCGGGGAGATATTTTTGTCATTGCGCAGCAAGGTTCCGTCCAGGTCAAACAAAAGCAGCCGGCAGCCATCCCTGTTTTTCAAAGCGGCCTCCCATTCCTTCTTCGTCAAAATATTGACCTCATCCTCCTCCACAGTTCCCATTTTGGTCTCAAACCGGCCATATGCGTAATGCCGGAAACCGCATTTCTCCTGCACGCGGGCCGACTGAACGTTTCGTAGAAAATGTCCGCAGAAAACCACATCCAGTCCCACATCCTGGAAAAGATAGCGGAGTACCTCCCGCACCGCTTCGGGCATCAGTCCCCGTCCCCAGTAATCCTTCGACAGGACATAGCCGATCTCCCGGCATTTCTTCTCCCGGAATTCCGGGTAACCCTCCTCGTCGTATTCCTTAATGCCCAGGGAGCCTATCACCTTTCCCTGATATTCCAGTGCTAAAATTTTCTTATGTTCAATAAACCGTTTCAGAATTTCTCTGGATTCGTTCTTGTCTTTATGGGGCTTCCATCCTGCCATCTGCCCCACACCGTCCACGGAGGCGTATTCATAGAAATCATCCAGGTCCGCCTCCCTCCA
>CAJTSY010000015.1:0-10074 GCA_910578995.1 uncultured Acetatifactor sp. | reverse complement strand
ACACCGTCCCCATAATAATAGCAGATAGCCAGGTTATATTGTGCGTTCCGGTTACCTTTCTCCGCAGCCCGGGTGTAAAAACCAATCGCCTGGTCCCAGTCCTGCCGCACCCCGTTTCCTTCCTCGAAACACATCCCCAGGTAATTCAGGGCCTGAAGGTTCCCCTGGGTCTCGGCCTTCCAAAACCATTCCAGAGCCTTCCCCCCATAATCCTGCGAAACGCCCCGTCCTTCATAATAGCAGGCTCCCAGGCTGTACTGGGCATCAGAAAACCCCTGCTCAGCAGACCTGGCATACCACTGCGCCGCCCTGTCAAAATCAGGTTCCAATCCGCCCAATCCGTACTTATAGAAAACCCCCAGATTATACTGGGACCACTCGTGCCCCTGTTCCGCCGCTTTCCTATACCATTCCAAGGCCTTAGGCCTGTCCTGTTCTACGCCATTGCCGTAGTTATAGCAGACTCCCAGATTATGCTGCGCATCCGCATCGCCGCCTTCCGCCGCTTTCGTATACCAGTATACCGCCTTCTCCTCACTGGGACCCACGCCCTTTCCCTGGCTCCAACACCAGCCCAGGCTGCGCTGTGCGGCCGCATTTCCCTGTTCCGCAGCCCTCTCATACCATTTGACGGTCTCTGTATCATCCTTGTTCACAAACCATCCATACTGATAGCAGTCACCCAGTACGCCCTGGACATCGGCAGCTCCGGCCTCCGCAGCGGCAAGACATCCCTCCAGGCTAAAATCGGCTTCCAGTAACCCTTCCCTGCTGTAGCAACTGCTGCCGGTTCCTCAGGAATCTGCCCCTGCCATCAGCAGCTGCTCCACAATCTCGGTATATCCTGCCTCCGACGCATAATACAAAGCGCTGTGCTGCGTATTATCCACGCTGTTTACATCGGCGCCCATTTCGATGAGCATGCCCGTAAAATCGTTCCTGCCCTCTCTGGCGGCCACGATCAGCGGCGTCTGCCCGTCGGAAGCTTTCAGGTTGATGCCTGCGCCCGCAGCCAACAGCTCTTTTCCCATGAAAAAGTCACCTGCCTTTGCAGCAATGTGCAGCGGCCCCACGCCGTCCGCATCGGCACAGTCGGGCTGCGCCCCGGCGGCCAGAAGGAGCTGCGCAATCATCAGATTGGATCTGCGGACTGCCAGTATCAGGGGGGATTCTCCCTCATCGTTAAGCTTATTCACACTGGCAGGATCTCTTTCCAACAAAACTTTCACCACTTCGCTCTGTTCTTTCCAGCAGGCGTAATGGAGGGTGGTATTGCCATATGTATCAGCGTGTGCCTCATCTGCCTGGGAAAGAGCCTTCACCAGTTCCCTAAGCCCCGCGGAGGTGGCGTAATCGATGGCCTTGCGTCCCTCGTTGTCACTGATGCTGATATCGATATCCGGATTCTTCAACAACTGCAGGGCGGCATCGGTTTTCCCGTTCCGTGCCAACAGCATTAAAGGCGTTACGCCGTCATTGTCAGTGCAGTTCACGTCAGCCCCCGCATCGATGAGCATGGACATGATCTGAAAATTACCGGCCTCCCCCGCAAAATGTATGGGCATCCGGTTTTTCTGATTGCCGAGATTTGCGTCCGCTCCGTTGTCCAACAGCAGTTTCGCCAGATCTCTGGCGCTTTTCATGCAGACATAAATCAGGGGCGTGTTGCCGGATTCGTCACGCTTGTTCACGTCCACACCGCCCCGTTTCAGAAAGGTCTGTACTACGCCTTTCTGGTTGTTCCTGCATGCCTGCAGCAGCATATTATCCAATTGCATGATGTCTGTCTCCTCTCCTGATTCTTAATCCATATGGCAGGGCCGGCTGTCCCATGAAGGCTTCAAGATATATGGTTTACAAGGATCTGGTATTGTGCCAGAAAACGGACTGCCGGGACAGCTTCCTGCCGGCGTCCCAAACGGTGCAGGCAGAGGGCGCTCAGCCATCTGGCCCTGACCAGGAAATACCGCTCCAGTTTCCGTCCCGCCTTCGGATTCAGCGGGCGCAGAAACACCTGTCCGTCTGCCTGGACAGCCCGAAGGAACAGTTCTTTTTCCCCGGCATCTAAATCCGGTGGCGTACCCAGCAGCAGCTCCGCCCGCTTCAGGCAGTCCAATGCCTTTTCATACTCTTCCAACCGATAGAGACAAAGCCCGCAGTTAAAGACCGTGGCGGCAGGCAGCCGTTCGAAATTTGCCCGCTCCAACAGCGGTTTTGCAAGCAGCCAGGCAGCAGGCAGGTCATTCAGCGCCAGAGCCTGGTACAGCGCACTGCCTGTGTCGGCCGACAGTTCTTCATATTTACCCTTTCCCCAGAAATCCATTCTTCCGTCCCCCGCCGTTATTCTTCCCAAAAAGCCCTGTCCCTTTATCTACTCCCATCCTACCACCATGTAAAAAAAAAGTCAAATACCGATTCCCTGTTGTACAGCCCGGGAAAGGGTGCTAAAATAATAAAAAACACGAAAGGAAGACAGTTATGAACATAAACGAACTTACCGACATGCTGGTAACGTCCAGCCAGCAGTACAACCAGGCCAAATACAACCCTTGGTGGAAAGGAAATCACCAGGAGGCCATCTACCGATACAGTATTTTCTCCGGAGAGACCCTGCAGGATGCCCGGGACTGCCTGGCAGAGTGCGGAAAGGATTCCCTCCTTTCACCCGTGGGCGACATGGGGCTGAACCTGTTTCATCTCCTGGTTTGGCACAATTTTCATGATATCGTAAGGGAACTGCTCTGCAGCGGGAAAATAAGCCATGACGATATCAATCTGCCGGACGCCAGAGGCCATGGACTGACCCCCTTCCTACTAACCTGTGCCTGCGGGAACGAGGATATGGCAAGGCTGCTGCTGAAGCACGGGGCAGACGACTGCGCCTGTGACGAAAGGGGGATGAATGCATACCATTTCCTTGCATATCCCAGGATTCAGGGACTGGAGATTGCAGGCAGCTGCCTGGAACACAGCGCGGAGCAGAGAAGGGAAATTGCGCGCCTGCTGGACTGTGATATCAACCGGAAAGACGGGGACGGGCTGACGCCTCTGGAACGTATGCTTTCCACCGACTACTGTTCGGGGTATACATGGCCCCTGGCAGAGATTTTCCTGGAAAAAGGCGCTGCAACGGATTATGTGGATGAAGAGGGCGGGACACTCCTGATGATGGCTTTGCGGCATGGGCACAAGACAGCCGCCCTGGCTTTGATGGAGCACTGCCCGGAACTGATAGATACAGCGGATCGTCAGGGCAGGACGCCCATCCGGCATGCCGTTTATTTCCATGACAGAGCCATGTACATAGCCCTGTCAGACCACGGGGCGGCACCGGCCGACACTGACGACATGGAAATGTTTCCGCTGAGCCAGATTACCGGTAATGCTTTCGCCGATGTGCATGAGGACAATAAGGACGGCCTGAGCCTTGCCCTATATCTGGCGAAAAAGCTGATCCGGCAGGCAGATCCGGATGACGACGAAGAAATGGGCGATGTTACAGGCATCCTCCACAATGCCCTTATGGGCGATGACGAGGCCTGTGTCCTGGATCTCTTCGGGGATACCGCTGTCTTTACCATGCCTGTCCACTACCATGGCCAGAGGATCTGCCTGCGGGACGAATGTCTTGTTCCGGGCTATGGGACAGGCGTACTCAGAAAACTGAAGAAACTGGGCGTGGACATGGACACGGCCGTGATAAAGGGACGGACTCCTGCCTGCATCCTGGCTTCCAAAAACTGCAGCCGGCCCCTGCAAAACGAAACCTACTTTGAGGAGGCCGCAGCACTGTTCTCCCGGGAGTCCATGGAATATCTGGACGATAACGGGGAAGCCGCCGTTCATCTGGCCGCAAGGCAGGGACATACCGGCATGCTGAAGGCCATGATAGAAAAAGGCGTGGATGTGAACCTCGCAAAGGATGCTCCCGCCCGCACAGGGATGACGCCCCTCCATGAGGCCTGTGCCGCCGGACACCGGGATGTGGTAAAGATGCTGATGGATGCCGGTGCAGACGATACCGCCAGGGATGCAAAGGGAGAGACCCCCGCCCATCTGGCGCTTCTGGATAAAAAGTACGGGGAAAAGCCCACTATGAAGCAGCGGGCGGACATCCTGCGGGAGCTGAAGCATCTGGATATCCCCGGAAATGACGGGCGGACTCCCCTGATGCTGCTTAAATATGACCACAGGGAGCTCCTCCCCATATTCCTTGACAGGGGCGTGGATGTGAACCACAGGGACAACCTGGGAAGGACGGCCATGATGCTCAATCCCTCCAGGGACATGGTAAAGGAGCTGCTTCGGGCAGGGGCCGATATCACCCTGGCCGACAACGAGGGCAATACCGCGCTGCACCATGCCCTGATAGAATACAGCGAAGACACGGCGCGCTATCTGATTAAAAAGGGTGCCGACTATAATTGCCCCAACAATGACGGCGAGACGCCGGCGGACCTTGCCGTAAAGAGAGGATTTGAGAGCGTGTTGGAAGTTATGATATAATGACCTTATTCCCGGCAGGAAACGGCCGGATGGCCATCCTGCCATGAGCGTTGCTGTGCTCATGGTATAATGCGTCCGCTGTCAGGCTGGTACAGCCCGCAGAGCAGCTTTACCAGCAGCGCGTCCAGGACAAGATTGCCGTATTCCCCGTTGTCCGCCAGGGCGCGCATGGCGATGGCGTGGTTGTTCAGGTCATGCATCAGCGCCCTGTTCTTGCGGTAGCTGTCCTCGATGGCCTGCAGATACAGGCTCTGGCCGCCCTCTTCCTCCATGCCCGCCTTCTTACCCCCGCACTCCGCCTCCCGCCGCTGCCTCTCCCTCCCCATATGCTCCGTGTACAGGCAGAAAGCCAGCAGCGCCAACACGCAGGCCAGTCCCGTTGCCGGGTTTATGTGGATGCAGAGGGAAACCGCCATGCACAACTGATAAACCGGCAGCATTTCATCCGCCGGTTTTTCCTTCTGTACAAAAATCCACACCACAAATATTTTAGCCGCAGCCACACAGGCGGCTGTCAAAAATGCAGCCTCTCCAAACTCCGCCGTCAATCCGGCTGACAGGTAAAAAGCATTCAGATTAACGATAACAGACAGCGCGGCAAATCGGATAAGCCATAGTTTTCCTCTCCTTTTTGCCAGTCCCGCTGCTGCCAGGGCAGCGTCCAATATCAGGCTCCACAGTAATCCCATTTTCATCCCATCCATTTCAGACACCCATCAGCCGCTCCGCCTTCTGTCTATACCGGCGGCTCACCGGAAGCGCCGTTCCGTCCACTGTGACCGCAGTCCCTGCCGACAGCGCGCGGATATGCCTTGGGTTCACAAGAAAGCTTTTATGGTTCGGACTGTCTGTTGAATTCAAATACGAAATATTGATCCTTTCTGCCCGCCAGCTCCTTCTCAATGTCCGTCCATATAACCGGAAGCCCTGTCTCCAACTGCTCCTTCATCAGATACCGGAATGCCCGGACCTCATATCCCGCCTGCATGAATTCCACCCGGTTGGTGACAAATACAAGAATCACATCCTCATCCGTCTCGCGGATCTCCCTTGCCAGGCCGATCCCGTCCAACCCCAGCATTGCGATATCCAGGAAAATGACATCGTACCTTTCTCCGCCCTCCAGGATCCGCAGTAACTGCCCTGAATCCGTAAAGCCATGTATCTCACAGTCCAGGAGGATGTGTTTTATCCGCTCTATGAAGATCAGCTCGTCATCGCGGACGACTATTCTGTAGTCCATCTTTCCTCCCTGTAAACCTTATTTCCATACACCGGAATCAGTACTATTCGTCCGCTTTTTTTATCTCATGAGCCCTGCCTAACGGCATCTCCGGAGAAACGGCATGCCGGATCCGATCTCTTCTATTTCTCCCATATCCGGTAACCACTGCCACTATCAGGATCACCAGCATACAAACGGAATAAAAATTCACAAAGGGAATCGACGCAGGCGCCACGGCAAAGCCCTCCCCAAACTGGGCGGACTGCTGCGCGGGAATCACGCAGTGCACCGTCCATGGCGCCAGGAAGCAGAACACACAGCCTGTGCAGTCCAGCAGGTTCGCCCGGCGGTATCTGTCTACCCCCGCTTTCTCCCCGATCTCATTTATCAGATCACCCAGGGCCACGATGGCCACGGAGATCACTCCCGTCACCATGCTGAGAATCCCGGTAGACAGCACAATGGCCGTCTCCGTACTGCGTTCGTTTTTCGCAAAACGGGCCAGAAACACTCCCACATCCTCAAAGAGGCCGCTTCTCTCCACCACCCCCAGAAGGGCGAATACCGCGATCAGCATGGCCACCGTGCCCGCCGTGCCTGTAATGGCTTCTATGATGGCTCCGGACACCGCAAATCCCCCGGGAAAGGAAATAAGCCCGTCCACTTTGTAGATGCCGAAAATAAGTCCTGCGGCGATTCCCGCCAGAATCCCCCAGGACAGGGCCGTGATCAGATGCTTTCTCAACAGGCACAGCACAATGATCACCGCCGGAACCACCAGCATCACCAGGCTTGCCGGATTTGCCGTACCGGATGCCGCCTCCATTGCCCCGCCCCCGTCCGTGGTTTTGGAGAAAAGCAGAAACAGGAACAAAGCCCCTGCCGCCGCAGGCAGACTGTAGCGCATCCTGGTCCTCACCACGGTTCCCAGATCCGCGTGCTGTGTGGCGGAGGAGGCGATGGTGGTATCCGAGATAGGCCCCAGATTGTCCCCGAAGGCGGCTCCCGACACAATGGCCCCGATCATAAATTCCGGAGCCGCCCCCGCCATCACGCCCACCGGGAACAGGATCGGGATCACCACAAAATAAGTTCCCACCGAGGTTCCCGTGGCAAACGCCAGCAGGCAGGTGATGAGGAAGGAAGCCGCCACAAAAAGCTTCCCCGTAAAGCCTGCCGCCACCACATATGCCGCAATAGCCTGCACCGCGCCGCTGGCGGAGATCAGCTTGCCCGACACCGCCGCCAGGATCACCGCCATGACGATAACGCCGAACATGGGCTTGCTCAATCCATAGACAAGCGCCTCCCCATAGGCCTTTTCATCCTTTACAAAGAGGATTCCTGTCACCAGCGCCGCAAAAAAGGCAAGCACATATCCGTTCACATTGGACTGGCTGAACGCCGCCCACAATATCATTCCCGCCGCAACGATAAGCGGTGCGGATTTGCCGAATTTCCCGAAACGAAACTCTATTCTTTCCGCCTTCTGTTCCATCTTTACGCTCCTTTATCACTGTTTTCCCATGAATCCTCTTCTAAGAAACTGTCAAAAGTTCTACCCCTGCAGCCTGTTCCATACACGCCGAGTGAAAAACATGCCCAAATTCGTCATTTTTCGCTGTCAAGCGCCTAAACACGATTTCGGCATGTTATCCATCAGGCGCTTAACACCGATATCTCGCCCAAAAGGAACACCTGTTCAGTGGCCAAACAGCTCCGCCGTCTTCGTCATCCGCCCGGCGATCTCGACCCCGAAGGGACATCTGCTCTCACAGCCCCTGCACCCGATACATTCACCGGCATGATGCTCCAGGGCGTCATAGTGGGCCTTTACCGTGGCGGGCACTTCCGGCTGCATGGCGGCCAGGTCATAGTATTTATTTACCATGGCGATGTCGATCTTGGCCGGACACGGCTTGCAGTGTCCGCAGTATGTACACTCGCCCTGCCCGAAAGTATGGCGGGGCGCCTTCGCCAGGACTCCGGCGTAGTCCCTCTCTTCCGGAGTGGCAGTCTCATAAGCCACGGCCTGCTCCACATGTTCCGGCGTATCGTATCCCGCCATAACCGCCGCCACGCCGGGGCGGGTCAGGCAGTAATGGATGCACTGCACCGGCGTCAGGGCCACGCCGAAGGGGGAACGCTTCCCGTCAAACAGGCGGCCTCCCGCGTAGGGCTTCATCACGGTGATGCCCACGTCGTTACGCTCGCAGAGCTGGTACATCCTGACGCGGACAGGGTCGATTCCCCCCAGGCCCTCCTGGTATTCATCGGCAAAATAGGTGTCGATATCCTCCGTGGGCGGAAGCAGGTCAAAAGCCGGATTGACACTGAACATCACCATCTCGATCAGCCCGCTCTCCGCCGCCTTGACCACCATGGCGGGATTGTGGCTGCTCATGCCGATGTGGCGGATTTTCCCCGCTGATTTCAGTTCCTTTACATATTCGATAAACGGGCCGTTCATCAGGCTGTCCCAGTCGCTTTCCTGGTCCACAAAATGGATCATGCCCAGGTCGATGTAGTCCGTCTGCATCCGGGCCAGCAGATCCTCAAAGGCCTCCCTGCATTTCTCCAGGTCACGGGTGCGGACATACTGGCCGCCCTGCCAGGTGGAGCCGATATGCCCCTGGATAAACCAGCGCTCCCGCCTGCCTGCCAGGGCCTTGCCGATGTTGGTGCGCACATTTGGCTCCGACATCCAACAGTCCAGTATGTTGATCCCCAGTTCTTCCGCCCGGTCTATGATCGCTTTACACTCGTCACAGCTGTGCCGCTCCAGCCATTCACCCCCCAGGCCGATCTCGCTGACCATCAGTTCCGTTTTTCCAAGCCTCCGATAATTCATCCTGTTGTACCTCCTGTTTCTGCTCTGACATAACACGATACTTCTATCCTACTATGCGGAACAGATTTTATCAAGTACATTTTGAAAACATTTGTTCTTTTCATTTTAAAATCGCTTTTGCTCACCGGAGATTGGTTTGACATGCTTCTCTTTTGATGCCGAAACCGTATTCTGCGCCATGACTCCTACAAGGGTATGGGGAGCGGCTTCTCCCTATCAATTTGAACGAAAGCTCCGGATAAAGGAATTGAATTGAGTATTGTCAAGGAAGCGTATTGCAGATACTTTCTTTATCCCACGCCATTTGAATTACATTTTTCCAATGCAAGCTTGAGAAAGAAAATAGGCTGCAATGTTTATTTGATTTTGGCATAAAATGGCCATAAGCGCCGTGGCAGCCTGCAACCCATGGCACTTATGGCCTTCAGAATCCCTATAAGCGTCGCTACCCTACTTCTTCCCGGCCTTCACAGACAGCATCAGGTCGATCTGTCCGGGAAGGCCGTCCTCCCTCCAACCGTTATGGGCGGCATACACCCAGTTCAGATGCTCTTCCAGGCAGCCTCCCATGATTTCTTCCCCAAGCTCACTGTAAACCGCCTCGAAATCCGGGCTTTCATCGACCCATCTGGTCAGATTCTCCCACAGCTGAAACTCCGGGAAGGGAATGGTCAGCACCGCGTACAGCCCCCCTGCAAAAGCCTTCTTCTCCATGGGAGCCGTCACTTCCATATCCTCCGGAATGGTGACCCAGTCCTCATAGCCGTGGATCCCATTCTCCAGGACGCCCGGGTTGGGGTGGTTGAAGCCATACATCCGGGAGGCCTGGCTGATGGTAAGGAAGTGATTTTTAGGTTGTTCCATGGCTGTTCTCCTTTCCTGACTGTGAGTATAAAGGATAACACCGTGTCAGAGTCAAGAAGAAATTTCAGCTGTCGGGTTATCAATTTATCCCTAACCCGGACAAGCCGGAACCAAAATTTTGCCAAAATGCGCAGGATTTCGTTATTAAGCGCCTAAAGCAGTATCTCATATAAATAATCTTCCATAATAATATCAGTACCCCGCTTTTTAAACGTTTTCTCATCCACTATTTTCCCGCCGCATTTTACCGCCACACGATTGGAAGGGATATTTCCCTTACTGACGTACACGGTAACCTTCTCCGCCCCCTGGCCACGCGCAAATTCGATCATCCCCCGGGCCATTTCCGTGGCATATCCCTGACGCCAGAAATCCCTGTGCACACAGTAGGCGATGTCATACACCTTTTTGTCTTCGCCGGCTATAAAGCTGCATGTTCCCACACGCTGCCCGGAATCTTTCAGCACCGGAATCAGGTAGCAGCACTCCTCGTCTTCTCCAAGCCCCTCCAGTGTTTTGATGTACGCGGGGTCAATCTCCTCTTTTGCTTCATCGGCCAGATATTTTCCCATTTCAGGGTCATTCCATATGCTGTAAGCCCAGAATGCATCTTCTTTTGTAAAGCCTC
>CAJTSY010000014.1:40206-44015 GCA_910578995.1 uncultured Acetatifactor sp. | reverse complement strand
ACCGCCAGCAGCTCATACTTCCTGGGCATGTCCATCCATCTGCTGCATTCTGTAAAGAAGGGGGAATATGCCGCTTCCAGGCCTTCCCGCCCGATTTCCTCCAACAGGCGCTCCACCTCCTTCTCCCGGCAAACCCATCTGGGGTCAGGGGCTGCCTCCCGGGACAGATTAAATTTCTGAAACCGCTCCAGGGGATTCACCTGCCCCATCAGCCGCCGCAGCAGAAAGGCAATGGCGTTCAGCTGCGGAATACTGGCGATATCATGCAGCAAACGGATATCGACCCGCTCCTCCCCCAGGATCAGGAAGCCTAAATCCGACACCTTCAGCACCTCCGTGGCGGAGCCTTCCGGACGGGTATTCAGGAAATTGGCGTCCACCTGGTCTCTATTTGTAAAATCCGCCGGTTCCGGCTGCAGTTCCCTGCCCTCACACGCATTTTTCTCCTGCCACAGCTTCTCCCCGCCCCGGCCAACATATTCCGCCTGCAGCGCCTTCGCCATATCTGTCACCTGCTGTATCCGGTAATCCTTCATCATATAAATCCGGTCTGCCGCCTGTAAATATTCGCTGCTGCCGCCGATTACCAGAATAGTGGAAACGCCCTTTCTCACGGACAGCTCCTGCACCCGCTCCACAAAGGGCGTGATGGGCTCCTTTTCAATCAAAGCCTTCATAGCCCGGTCCTGTATCATAAAATTGGTGGCGGATTTGTCCTCGTCGATCATCAGCCGCCGGCTCCCCCAGCCCACGGCCTCCATAATATTGGCTGCCTGGGAGGTGGATCCGGAGGCATGCTCCGTGGAAAAATCCTTCGGATCCCCACCCGGAATCCATTTGATAAAGGGGGAAAGGTTCACATGGCGGATGCTTCTGCCGTCCTCCGCGGATATTTTCATAGCGGAAGCGTCCGTGATCACCAGTTCCCTGCCGTCACCGCCGATATGGTTATAGATACCCGCGCTCAGGGCATCCAACAGGGTGCTCTTTCCGGAATACCCTCCTCCCGTTATTACCGTTACGCCTTTCCGGAAAACCATTCCCTTCACGCCTTCCACTTCCACAGCCTCTCCCTGCGGCGCCGCAAAGGGAACCGCTCCCGGCAGCGGACTGTCGCCGCCCTTACTCCTGGGCAGGATGCTTCCCTCCGCCACAAAGGCGCAGTCCCCCGTCTCCCGCAGCCATGCCCGGATGGCCTCCTGTTTTTCATAAAGGGCAACCGCCTCCTTAAGCCTTCCCTGATCGAACTCCTCCACAAAGCGGTTCACCGCCTCCGGCAGGTCATGGGTCAGCATCTGGACTGCCTTCTTGTGTTTTCCCTCCGGCAGCTGCACCTGGATCATGATGCTGACGCACAGATAGGACGGTATCCCCCTCTGCCCGTCCATGGGTTGGATCATGCAGTTTTTCCCCGGCGAATAAGAGGTAAGCCCTCTGTCCCGCAGGCCGTCGATGGGCTCGATGGTATTTTTGCCCAGAATCCGGTAATATTTCTGGGGCACCATCTTCGCTGACACCACGTTTCTGGCCAGGACTTTATTGTTGGGTTCATAAATATAGTAGTAACCGTTCTCCCTGGCGGTCCGCTTCCTGTTGCCGTTGCCTTCATTCAGTTCCCTGATGTAGGGAATGAACGCCCGGAAAACGGAATCCAGGGCCGCCGTCCCGGTGTCCTCCACAGGGAACTGCTTTGCCGGAATATGGATGGTAACCGTAGGCTTCGACAGCTCCAGGCGGTTGCTTTTCGTCATTTCGTAGCCGATCTCCCCGTCCCAGTATACGGCATGGTTATGCACGATGGGGTCTTTGTCCAGGAAGCTTTCAAGCATTTTGCCTTCGTACATCTCCTCATAAGTTTCACTGGCCGGTTTCATATTCAGGATATAATACTTTAATCTCTTCAAATTGCAATCTCCTTTGATTCTTTGTTTTGTGTTTTTGTCTCGTTTCGATCATTTGAGCTTTGAGCACTCGTGCTTCAGTCAGTCTTTTTTTGAATATTCTGTTTTCAGTTACTGTGGCTTTAATCATTCTGCCTTCTGTCATTCTGTATTTTATTATTCTGTTTTCGATTACTGCGGCTTTAACCATTCTGCCTTTTGGCATTCTGTTTTCCAACATCCGTATTTCCATTCCCATAATTTCTTTTTCTGCCATAACACATCACCTTTTCCTTTCCTAACCCGGACGGGCCTTACCCGCCAAACAGGACGGTGCAGGCTCCCAGCCTTTTCCCTTCCTCACCCGGACAAACTGGAACGAACTGAAATCTTGCCGGAATGCGCAGGACCTCGCCCTAAAGTGCCTGAGGATTCTTTTCCCGGATCCTGGCCGTAATTCTGCACACAAAAAAGACACACCAATATGATGTGCCTTTCATCGACAGTATTCATACAGGTACCTAAAAATGGACATTTCCATGCCCTCTGTTCAGTTAACCGAAGCCTCCATTTTCTTATTCTCTGCCATATCAGGTTTCCTCCTTTAACTGAATTTTTTAAGTACTGTTGCCATTGTACCATCAACTCCCCGGAAAAGCAAATAAAATTTTCCGAAGATAAAAAAATTTGTCAGTACAGCCTGAAGAGCGATACAATCTTCCGTCCGATTTTGTAAGCCGGCCCTTCCAACTGCCTGCGCGCATTCTTCAGTTCCTTTCGAATCTCTATGTGCTGCGGACAGTGCTGCTCACATTTCCCGCACTCGATACAGTTAGCGGCTGCGGCCGAAGTCCCCCGCAGGGCGGTACACATAAAATGCTCCATAAACGCCGCGCCCTTCCCCTCGGAATAGCGGCGGTTGTAGGACGCAAAGGTTCCCGGGATGTCCACATTCCGTGGGCATGGCATGCAGTAGCCGCAGCCGGTACAGCCCACCTTCATCCCGGCATTGATTGCCTGTACCACCTTCCGAAGCATCTCTTCCTCATCGGGCCCCAACTCACCCAGGTCACCCGCGGAAGCGGTTTCCACATTCTGTTCCACCATCTCCGTGGAGTTCATGCCGGACAATACACAGGTTACCTCCACCTGATTCCACAGCCAGCGGAATGCCCACTCCGCCGGAGAGCGCTTTACGGGATAGTTCTCAAACAGTGCCCGGGCTTCTTTCGGAAGGTTGTTCACCAGTTTCCCGCCCCGCAAAGGCTCCATGATGATGACGGGCAGCCCTTTTGCGGCGGCATACTGAAGCCCCCTGCGCCCTGCCTGGGTATTTTCATCCATATAATTATACTGTATCTGGCAGAAATCCCAGTCGTATGCGTCCACCAGCCGGCAAAACATATCGGCATTTCCATGATAGGAAAATCCCGCCTGGCGGATCTCGCCGCTCTTCTTTTTCTGCTCCAGCCACTCCACGATTCCTAATCCTTTCAGCCGTTCCCAGGTTTTCACATCCGTGAGCATGTGCATGAGATAGTAGTCCACGTAATCCGTCCGCAGACGCTTTAACTGCTCCCTGAAATATTTTTCCATGCTGTCCGCTGTTTTAATCAGGTAATGAGGCAGCTTGGTGGCAATGGCTACCTGCCCGCGGATCCTGTTTCGCTCCAGGATTTCCCCAAGCGCCGCTTCGCTGCCCGAATACACATAGGCAGTGTCGTAGTAGTTCACTCCGCCCCGGAAGGCGGCCATGATCTCCTGCTCCGCCTTGTCTATGTCGATTTTGCCCCCTGTCCGGGAAAACCGCATGCAGCCGTAGCCCAGGATGGAAAGATTGTTGCCGTATCTGTCTTGTCGGTAATTCATTTTAAAATCCTCCCTGCTTGCTGTTCCCGTTTTTACGTACGGAAACTTCCTTCTGAATCC
>CAJTSY010000014.1:31901-40106 GCA_910578995.1 uncultured Acetatifactor sp. | reverse complement strand
CCCCCCGGCGTCATAACAGGTTTCCGTCCAGGAGTCCTCCCCCTGGGCCTGCATATGAATTCCTCTGTACACCGTACTGTATACACAGCCGTCCTTCAGGTAATAAGCCCCTTCACTGTGAAAGCTCTCCGCATACCCGTTCCGCGTAATATCGGATGCCATATAGTAAACCATGCCGTCTTCGCCGCGGAATGCCTCTCCCTGCGCGCCGCTTACCCCGATATCCAGTTCAGAGACTCCGTCGTAAAGCTCTTGGGGCAGCTCCCTTACCCCTCTGCCGGATTCGTCCGCCTGGTAGAAATGATTTTCCGAATACAGCCCCGTTCCTGCCATCACCTGCACCAACAGCTCCGGCCTGCCGTCGCCGTCCAGGTCCTCTACCGTGTATCCGAAGGCAAAAGGCGCATAATCCCCCGGCACCCACTGTCCCTTCGCCTCCGCAAAGGCCTCCAGCTGTTTCCGTACCTCCTCGTCAATCCCGCTGAAATCAGGCGCCTCCCCGCCGATCTCATCCAGTACCTGAGCGATACTCCGGTTCTTTCCCTCCGTATTGAGGGCGAAGCACAGCTGATCCATGTAACGGAAAACCCGCTCTCCGCCCTTGTATATCCGCACCTCCTGATGCCCCGCTCCCGCATCCTCCCCGTATATCTGCTCATAAGTACAGATAATGATGATATCCGTGTATCCGTCCTGGTCATAGTCTTTAAACGCCACCGCCTCAATCCTCTCAAAGCGGTCATTCACCCTCTGATTCCCGTCTCTTACCTCCGGAAAGGCGAAGATTTCCGCGCCGTCCTGTTCCAGACTGAAGGTGACATCCTGCTGAAAGTGCTCCAGGATATCCGGTTCATAGGATACAAAGTCCACCTCTCCCCATCCCTCCAGTTCCAGGGTAAAGCTTTGCTCCTCTATCTTCCGGATTCGCTTCAGATCATCTGTATTCTCCGAGAAACGGTTGGAAACAAAACGATAATCCTCCCCCTTTTTTGCAAGAGTGGTAACACAATCGGACACATAGTCTCCGGCTGCCTTAAACCGAAGCTCACAAAACTCTCCCGTCCGTGTCCCGCCGGTACAGACGAAGGTGCAAAAGTTGGTATCGCCATGCTGAAATACATAGCTGTCAGAATCCTCCAGGTAGACCCAGTCCAGCCTTCCTGTCATGTCCTCCATGCCGATTCCCGTCTTCTGCCGCAGAAATGTGTCTATCTGCTCCGACGTCAGCCTCGTGATATCCGTTTCCACCGGATAGCCCGCTGCCTCATAAGCTGCCTGTTCCTCCTCCGAAAGGGGCTGCGAGTCCATGCCCGCCCCATTGTAAAAAATCTGATTCAGATCGGCTCCTGCCGCGTTGTCATATTGTGACAGCAGGAATCCGTTGTTTTCCGGCCGATTCGCAAAATCGGTGAACTGCTTTCTCTCCGCTGCCGTCAGCTCCCTCGTAATCCCGGTTTCTGCTTCCGAACTGGCTTCGGAAGAATTTCCGAAATCGGCTTCCGGGCCGGGCAGTTTTTCTGACTTCTCTCCACTGTCCGTAATCGCGTCATTAAAAATACTGTTTTTCGTATCTCCCTCCGTGCTCCCCCCCTGAAGGGTCTCCCCGTTCCCCGCAGCACATCCGGTGCACAGAAGCAGCATACATACGGATACGGCGCTGAAGATTCGCACGTAATCTCTTTTCTCTCTTTTCATTCCCGTTCTTTTCATTTATGGCTCTCTCCGTTTCTTTTCATTTACGGCTTCCACTGTTATCTTTCATTTACGGCTTCCACTGTTATCTTTCATTTACGGCTTTCACTGTTATCTTTCATTTATAGCTTCCACTGTTATCTTTCATTTGCGGACTCTGTTTCTTGTCGCTTATTCCTTGTCGCTGACGGACAGGGGTGTATCCCTTACAGTATAAGCATTTTTCTTTTCTCCTTCAAGCAAAATAGATGAATTTTTATTAAAACCATTTTTATAAAAAAGATAGCCAAATCCGGGTTCCTCTGCTACAATGAGACCATAGTGAAAACTGCCTCGTATTTTCTGTTATCGAAGCCATATTATTACAAAAAAGGATGAATCTCGAATGAACTCAAAAAGCCTGTTGGAAACCACCATGAATACCAGAGAACTGGGCGGATACCGAACCGCCTCCGGAGGCCTCACCCGCTGCGGAAGAATTCTGCGAAGCGACGAACCCCTGTGTCCCAGTGCACAGGATATCGCCTGGCTTCTGGAACGGCGCATTACCACCATTATCGACCTGCGCTGCAGACAGGATCTGGATGAGAAGCCCAGCCCCTTCACAGGGATGCCTGCATTTTCTTACCGCAGTATCCCCATCCAGGAGGGGAGCGGTATCCCGGAATCCACCGCTGCCGTGCCGGGAAGTTACCTGGCTATTGCACAGGCGGCAAACAGCAGGCAGGTTTACCGGTGCATTGCCCATGCCCCTGAGGGCGTGCTGTTCCACTGCGCGGCGGGAAAGGACCGCACCGGGGTGGTATCCGCGGTTTTGCTTCTGCTTGCGGGAGTCTGTGAAAAAGATGTTATCAAAAATTATATGCTGACGAAGGAATATAACCAGAAACGGTTTCTCCGGGCCCGCCGGAACTTTCCGGACATTGACATCAATATCATCATCCCACATGAGGAGTATATGGAAAAGTTCCTGCACCTGTTCCGGGCTGCCTACGGAGACGCGCGGCAGTATCTGGAAAAGATGGATTTGTCTGAGAATGAGGTGCAGCTTATCACGCAAAAGCTGACGGCATAACACTGATATTCCCTGCGGAAGAATTTCCGCTCCCGCTTTCCGCGGGTATACTCACTGCCATGGACATTTGCCAGTGCAGATGCAGAACGAATGAGCACATCCATGCCGTGAAGTATCTGATTGGTAAATTTATGCACTCACGAGTATCATTCCTCCGGTGTATGGCATTCACCGAAGTATTTTTTGCCCAATATTTCAATATCCGTAGAGAATAGTTTGCCCTTAACCCTTTCCGTCCGCCCCGCCCTTGGGAACATACCGCATATCGCTCACATTATAAACGGTAAGAAACGCTTCCGGATCCTCCTTTATCACATACTGCATCAGCTTCTGGTACTCATTTTTATCCACAATGGTAATAATCTCATTCCTGACTACACCATCGTAGGCCCCCTGCGCCTGATAGATAGTTGCCCCGCTTTTCAGGGTATGTAAGATCCAGTCCCGAATCTGCTCCTCCTTATCCTTAGAAATAATGCAGACCCGCCGCTTGATTTTCTGCCCGAAAATAAAATGATCCAGTACCATCCCGTTGAGATAGGTTCCCAGGACGCTCAGAACCACCGTCTTCTTATCATACACAAGCGCCGAGCTCAGCGCCACCACCATGCCGCTGAGGCTCATGGCCTTGCCCAGATCCATGTGCAGATACCGGTTCATAATCTTGGCGATAATATCCAGACCCCCGGAGGAGGCATTCATGTTAAACAACATACTCAGCCCGATGCTCACGGTAAAAATATAGCAGACCACGTCCAGGGCTGCGTCCCCGGTGAGGGAGGTGTAATCCGGCAGAAGGATTTCGAACATACCGATAAATACCGGCAGAATCACCGAGGTGTACACGGTCTTGAATCCAAAATCATGGCCGCACAGCAGGAACCCGGCAATCAGCAGAATCAAGTTCAGGCCCATGGTGATGGCGGACACGTTCAGGGGGATAACATTCGACAGTACAATGGCCAGGCCCGACACGGAGCTTACCGCCGCGTGACTGGGCACCAGGAAGAAAAACACCGCTGCCGCCGTAATCAAGGTGGCGACCGTCATCACTGCCAGTTCCTGAATTGCTTTCCCTCTTTTTGCGCTGCTGTCATTCGCCCTGCTCATGGATAATCCTCCCCTTGTCTCTTACTGTCTTTGCGTGCATTCCACCGGTCTGTCATATTTTCATTTTAATGGAAGGATTCGGCAGTGTCAACTCCTTTCAGACGCATTGGGTGCAGATTAAATACTTGCTGTTTTTCCGCTGTTGTGCTATACTTCCCATTAAAAAAATACGTTTCAGGACAGGGAGGAACGATGCATGGGGTTGACTTATGGAATCGCCTCGCTGCCGGGGTTGGAGCGAATATGGGGGAAGAATATCGAGAACAGCAAAGCGGGAAAGCTTTGCGCTCATGAGCACATTTTCCCGGGAGGCACTGACATGGACACCATCATTCAAAAAATCGACGCAAAACCAGGACAGCGGATCATCGCCATGAGCGACATCCACGGACATCCGGACCGCATGCTGCAGCTTTTACGGAAACTCCGTTACAGTGGAGACGATATCCTGGTCATAGCGGGCGACCTGATAGACAAAGGGCCGGACAGCCTGCAGACAGTGCGTTATATCATGGATTTATCTTCGAAAAACCAGGTGTATGTCTCGGAAGGAAATGTGGACGAACACCGTATACACATCCTCTGCGACGAAAGCTCCGGGTGGGAGCAGCGGTTTTCGGACTTCTTATACTGGCTGCAAAACCACTGGCACTGCGGCCTGATTCCGGATATGCTCACGGGCCTTGGCCTTTCCCCGGAACATGTTACCCCGGAAAACGCGGCTGTTTACAGGCAGCGCCTTCTGGAGCACTATGCCCCGGAAATCGAGTTTCTCCGGCAGCGCCCCACGATCCTGGACATGGGTTCCTATATCTTCGTCCACGGCGGAATTCCCACCGACAATCTGGACAGCCTGGCGGGCACCGACAGGCACCCATGGCTGAAAAATGACCGTTTTCTGGAACAGGGCTGCCGCTTCTCCCGCTGCGTGGTAACAGGACACTGGCCCGCCTGTCTGTACCGGCACGGGGAACAGAACCTGAATCCCTATTTTGACTACGAGCGCAAAATAATCTGCATGGACGGCGGCTGCGGCATCAAGGCGGCCGGACAGCTGAATGCGCTGATTTTTCCGGACAAAGACGCCCCCATGGAAAATATCACCTGGGACTCCTACGACGGTGCTCCCCTGGTGACGGCCCTGGAAGGCCAGAAGGAAAAGCCCTGCTCCCTTTACATACAATATCTGGACAACAAAGTCGAACGTCTGGATAAAAACAGTCCGGCGGAAAAGGGCCCGGCGGAAAAGGATCTGGAAGAAAACGATGGCCTGGTACTCTGCCGCCACATAAGCAGCGGAAAGGAGCTGCGGATACCCGCCTGCTATCTATACCAGGACGACGATGAAACCTGGCATACGGAAGATTACAGCGACGGGGAACTGGAAGTCGCTCCCGGCGACACGCTGTCCGCCATGTTCTGCTGCGATTCGGGCTGCTTTGGGAAGAAAAACGGGGTTCTGGCCTGGTACCGCGGGAAGTATCGCAGCCTGCCTTTCCCCGCGGGCTATTCTTCCGGGGAAAGCCCTGCATTCACGGAGACAGCTGCTTCCGTAGGCAGTGCTTCTGCGGGAAAAAATGCTGCGGAAGAGTCTGCCTTTCCGGACAGCCCGTCTGCGGAAAGCACTGCGCCTTTCAAAGGCGGCCCCGCCGTCCTCATCCCCGGACGCCCCAGGGAAGAAAAAGCCCGCAGGCCCAGGGAAACCGCAGTCTATGACCTGTTGGACTCCCTTGCGGTTCCCTACTCCCGCATCGACCATCCGGAAGCCAAAACCATGGATGCCTGCCGGTGCATTGACGAAATCCTGGACGCCGTTATCTGCAAAAACCTTTTCCTGCGCAATCAGCAGGCAACCCGTTTCTATCTGCTGATGATGCCCGGGGACAAAAAGTTCAGGACAAAAGAGCTCTCAAAGCAGATTGGCAGCGCCCGTCTCTCCTTCGCGGAACCGGAATATATGGAGACATTTCTGCACATTTCCCCGGGCTCTGTCAGCGTCCTGGGGCTGATGAACGACACGGAAAACCGGGTACAGCTCCTGATAGACCGGGATGTGCTGAATGGGACTTATTTCGGCTGCCACCCTAATGTCAATACCAGCAGCCTCCGCATGAAGCTGGAAGATTTACTGGAACGGATTTTACCCGCCATCCATCATGAAGCGATTATCGTAGATTTGAAAGGTGAATAAAACCATTCTATCTGCCTGCTTTCTCAAGTCTCTGATGCAGCCTGCGCCTGGGCATACCATCTGGCCTGGGCGCGGTACATCTCCGCATACAGCCCGTTTCGCGCCATTAACTCCCCATGGTTCCCGTCCTCCACAATCCTGCCTTTGTCAAACACCAGAATCCTGTCTACCACACTGGCAACCCCCAGTCTGTGGGAAATCAGGATAGTAGTCTTGTCTCCGGTGAGCTGCCTGAAGTTACGGTAGAGACTGGCTTCTCCTATGGGGTCCAAAGCAGCCGTGGGCTCATCCAGGATGTATATGCAGGCATTGTCCCGGTAAAGCGCCCGGGTAATGACAATTTTCTGCCATTGGCCGCCTGAAAGGTTATTGCCGGAATCGGAAAAAATCCCCACCATTTCATCCAGTGCATTTCCCTGGCTCCTGATTTCCATGCTTTCTGCAAATCATCTCAATCTTCCGTTCCGCCGCTGCCGGACAATTCAGATTTGCCTCAATTGCATTGTCCAACAGCTTCGTGAAAAGCGCGCATATTTCCACCAGCGTCAGGCTCATCTCCCTCATATCATCGTATCGGCACTGCATCCTGATCCCGTGCTGCGCCGCCTCCTGATATTTCATATTTAAAATGGAATCCAACATCCGGTGATTGGTAAAAAAGCTCCGCTGTCCTGCCGCATTTCCCCGGTAATCTGGGTAATATAAGCAAGGCCCCCTCCTCTCTCCCATCTATCAACATTTTAACGATTGCACGCATATGGTTTTTCGTGTCATGTACCAGAACGGCTTTCTTTTCATACATTTCCAACAGCGCCTGGTAGTTATTTTCAAGCATTTCTATTTTCAGCTTATCGGCAAGACTCTGCTTTTTTGCCCTGCGCCCTAGCAGAAAAATCCCCAGCGCAAAAAGCCCTGCATCCCCAAAAAATATCTTGCATTTTCAGCCATGTCATGCTATCCTAAACACAGGCAATGAATTCAAATCCAACAGTCACTTAAAGGCCTACGGGTCTTTTCTGTCACTTATAATCATCAGAATCCGCGTAAAACGCAGGTTCTGTCGCATCGAACTTCTTGCTGGGCGGGAGCCTTTATCCCACAAAATGAAAACGACAGGCCAAAGCAGGAAGGAAAAAACACCTTTCCTGTGAAGTTGCTTCAGCATTTGAAACAGGAAGCTGTCTCAACATCCGAAACGGGATGCTGTTTCAACATCTGAAGCGGAAAGCTGTTACAGCATCCGGAACACAAAGCTGCTTCGGCCTCTAAAAAGGAAAGGGGAATTGTATGAGAAAAAACGGAATTGGAAAAAAAGAACCCGGCCAACATCCCAAAGGAAGCCGGGGCCAAATCCTGCAAGCGGAAAGGAGGTCGCTTATCAGAACAAGGATATCATCAGCAAAGTATTTGCCGAATCCTTCAAGGGCAAAGCCCTTCGGGTATATGGACTGGACCTGCCGGAAATCAGGGCTGTCCTGCCTACAAACATCCCTGCTGTCAGGGCAAATGAACTGCGCCTGGACAATCTCTTCGAGCTTGCAGACAGCACCGTAGCCCTGGTTGACTACGAAAGCAAATACAGGAAAAAGGATATGGTCAAATACCTGAATTACCTGACCGGGATAGCCAACCGCTATCTGAAAGCAAAAAAAGAATGCCCCACCCTCCGCATGATTGTTATATACACGGGAGACATCAAGCGAAAGCAGGTATCCGCCCAATACAACATTGGGGCTGTCAAAGTGACACTGGAGCCGGCCTTCCTCTCGGAACTGGATTCCGGCAGCATTTTTCGAAATATAAAAGAAAAAGTTGAGAAGAAAGAATTATTGGACGAAACGGAACTGATGGAATTCATCATACTTCCCCTTTCCTACCGGAATCGGGATGAAAAGGAAGAAACAATCCGGACAACCGTAAAACTGGCAGCACAGATTGCGGACAGAAGCCAGCAGCTTTTCGTTCTGTCAGGTATCCTGACTTTCACGGATAAGCTGATTGATATGGATACCGCAAATCTTATAAGGAGAACAATAATGATGACAAAGGTCGGAAGATTAATCGAAGAAGAAAAGCGGCAGGCAGTAGCGAAAGCTGAGGACGAAAGGCGACAGGCATTGAAAGAGAAGCAGCAGGC
>CAJTSY010000014.1:10751-31801 GCA_910578995.1 uncultured Acetatifactor sp. | reverse complement strand
GGCACTAAAAGATAAGCAGGCGGCACTGAGACAGGCACAAAAAGAGAAAAAACGAGCCGACCGCGCAGAAGCAATGATGCGTCAGGCCGCCATGGAATCTGTGCTTAACATGCTCCGCAAAAACTATCCCACTGAAGAAATTGCCTCCATTGTATCCGGCTTTTCACAGGATGATATAGAGGCAATACGGAAGGAAATGGCTACTGTTTTATAGTCATTCTCTGATTGGTTAATCAGGGGTCCCTGTCCATCGTAATCTGGCAGAAGCAGGGGAATTCGCCCTCACAATCCTGTATAAAACGAAACACCTGATATGCGTTTTCGGCACATTTTGCATCATCCACGCTGATGAAATACGCCATAAACAAAATCTCGATGCACTCCATCACACAGGGCACAGCCTGTTTTTCCATTTCAGCCAGGCCCTGTATACTTTCATAACCTCCGATTACGGATTTGACGCATTCCATCCATTCCGTCTTTGTAAAGGCATCCTCCGTTTCTTCCGCCAATAATCCTGTCAGAAAATAGCAGATATCAAATAATCTTATATTTCTCTGGCTCAGGTCAAAATCAATATATCCCGACAACCTGCCCTCAGAGAACAGAAAATTCCCGAAATGTACGTCTCTGTGGATTAATTGTTTTGGCAGCAAATCATATACCTGTTCCAGGGATTTCACTGCTTTTATATAGTCCTCTTCCTTCAGCAGCTTCCACCCCTCCTTTTTGAAAGTATCCTGTATCCATCCCTTCATCTCTTCTAACAGGCTGTTATCCCAGAATGCAACCTCTCTTTCGCATTTCACAAAGGCCCTGTGCAGCCTAGCAATGGCGCGGCCCATTTCCCAGGCAATTGTTTTGTCTTTTACATCGGAAAGATTGCTCCCCTGCAGCTTTTCCGTCATGAGGAAATACTTGTCCTGATATACCGCAAAGCTTTCTCCCGTTTTGGTCGCAACGGGCGCCCCCACCGGAATCCCGCAATCCGACAATGCCCGGGATATTTTGATATTTCTTTCCAGCTGTTCCCTGTCCTTATATACTTTGATGATGTATAAGTGATTCCATTCCCATGCTGACGGGTAGACCTGCAGTATCTCCCCCTCCTCCATTCCCCACAGGGGCAGAACCTGTTCTATGATTTCTTTCATCTTCCCATAACTCACCCTTTCCTTTAAAAGTATCCTTCTGATACTGGCCTCCGACAAATGACAGATGCGCCCCAGTTGTCCATTGGTTCTTCCCTCCAGGTGCATCAAATAGATATGTTGATTGCGTTTTTCCAACTCAGTCTGATAGTCTGTCCGCCGCCTTGCCACGCGTTCGCTCTCTTTCGGTATGTACAAATAGCCGCCCTGGTAGTACCTCTGAATCTCCGAAAGGAATTCCTCCGGCAGTACATCCTTTGCATTTGCATATTTCATCGGTGTCATTCTCCCTCCGGCCATTTAAATTTGGTGCAGCACACATGGCTGATGGCCATCCGGCCGCTTCCTGTTCCCGAATAAGGTCATTATACCATGAGCAAAGCAACGCTCATGGCCGATGGACATCGGCCGCTTCCTGTTCCCGGATAAAGTCATCGTACCATAATTTCGTGCGCTTCAGCGCATATGGAATCAACAGTTGACTCAATTCCTTCTGACTCCAATATTATATCAGATAATCCCTGCTTCCTGGTGATTACATTCGTCTCTGTAATAAATATAATCACCAAAGCAAAATTATATCCAAAATTTTATGCGGCACAGAACCACAAAGTCTATTGTCCCATGCCGCATCTTTTATATGCTTCAAAATTTGTTTCTGTAAAAAATGATGCCGCATGCCCACCACGCCACACGGCACCTTTCCCCGTCTATGATACCTCTAACTTATCGTTCTCCTTATACCTTCTCTTCTGCCGCGAAACACACTGGAATCCCATCTCTACGCCCCGCACAGCAGCAGCTTCGTATAGTCCTCCCTGGGCTGCCCGAACACTTCCTCCGTCTTCCCGATCTCGATGATATGCCCCTCCTTCATCACCATGATCCGGTCACACATACGGTAGACTACATTGATATCGTGGGAGATAAACAGGCAGGCCAGGCGCATCTCTTCCTGCAGCTTCAAAAACAGCTCCATGATCTGAGCCTGGATGGTCACGTCCAGGGCAGACACCGGTTCGTCCGCAATGATGAACCCCGGATTGGTAATCAGGGCCTGGGCAATGCTGACCCGCTGCCGCTGCCCGCCGCTGAGCTCCGAGGGCCTTCTGTGGAAATAGCGCTCGTCCATCCCCACCCTGCGCAGCATATCGTAGGCAGCCGCCTCTCTGTCCGATTTGGACATGGCCAGGGAATGGTCCAGGGCTCCTGCCGCCCGCAGGGGTTCCTGCAGCAGCCACCCGATGGTCTTTGTGGGATTTAAACTGCTGTAGGGATCCTGGAATACCATCTGGGGGCGGACGGAATTGTGGACAATTTCCCCCTCAATATGCCGGTTTATCCCCAGAATGGCCTTGGAAAGCGAGGTTTTCCCGCAGCCGCTCTCTCCCACCAGTCCGAGGCTTTCCCCCGGATAAATCTCAAAATCCGCGTTCCATACCACACACTGTCCCTTTTTTCGGAAAATCCTGTCCCGCAGGGAGCGTTTTTTTCCGGATCCGCCTTCTGCCTGTTCCGCAGATTGGTTGTCCTTCCCATCCTGGTAATATACGGATAAATTCTCAACTTTCAGAACGGGAACTTGACTACTGCCCCCTCTCTCTTCCGCGGCCTCCGCATTCCTACACCCGGCCTCCGCCGCAGACAAGCCTCCTGCATTCCTCCCTGCGGCAGCCTTCCCTTTCATCCGGGACGGTACCGCCTCCACCAGTCTCCTGGTATATGCTTGACCGGGATGGTCAAACACTTCCTCCGCCGTCCCCGTCTCCACCACACATCCGTCCTTCATCACCGCCACCCGGTGGCAGAGCCGCCTGGCCAGGTGCAGGTCATGGGTGATAAAGAGCATGGCATTTTTCTGTTCTCTGTTAATCCCGCGCAGCAGCTCCACGATCTGGTTCTGGATGGTCACATCCAGGGCCGTGGTAGGTTCGTCCGCCACAATCAGCCTGGGATGGAGAATCACCGCCATGGCAATCATCACCCGCTGCCGCATCCCTCCGGAAAGCTGATGGGGATAGCTGTCATACACCCGCTCCGCCTCCTGGAGCCCCACCGCCCGGAAAGCCTCCAGTACTTTGGCCCGGATTTCCTCCTTTGTCAGCTTCGTGTGCAGCCGCAGCACCTCCTCCACCTGTCTCCCTGCTTTCTGGGTGGGATTCAGGCTGGTCTGAGGCTCCTGGAATACCATGGACATCTCCACACCCCGGTATTTCCGGTATAACGCGCTGTCAAAAGGCACACCCGCCTCCCGCAGCGCCACATTGTCAAACAGTATCCGTCCCGTGGTGACCCGGGCAGTCTCCGATACCAGTCCCATCAGGGTCAGGGCGGTGACGGACTTCCCCGAACCGGATTCCCCCACAATGCCCAGAATCTCCCCGTCCTGCAGCTCCAGATTCACATGCCTTACCACCTCCGTGCCGCCGAAGGCCACGGATAAATCTTCTATTCTGATCATTTCTCTGCACGCCCCTCCTCCCGAAACCGCCGGAAATTTCCACAGACCACACCGCTACGCTAAATCCCCCTGCCGCCGTATCCCCTCGCTGAACAGGGAAAATCCCAGCACCAGCCACACGATGGTCAGTCCCGGCGCCAGGGCGCACCAGGGCGCGGACTGCAGATACCCCTGGGCATCCGACAGCATATTCCCCAGACTGGCATCCGGCGGCTGCACCCCGATCCCCAGATAGCTCATGCCCGACTCCGCCAGAATGGCATTGTTAAATCCGATCATCACCGACACCCAGAACACGGAAAAAATATTGGGCAGTATATGGATAAAAAGGATACGGAACTTCCCCACTCCCATCATCCTGGCCCGCCGGATATAATCCGCGTCCCGCAGCCGGATAAATTCTCCCCTGACAATCCTGATAAAACTGGGGGTGAACACCAGTGACATGGCGATGATCACATTCTGCCTGCCGCTGCCCAGGAGGCTGATGACCACCAGAGTCAACAAAATACTGGGAAACCCGTTCAGGGCATCCGTAATCCGCATCACAGCTTCATCCAGAATGCCCCCGAAATACCCGGTAACCGCCCCCAGGAGAATCCCCGCCATGCCGGAAAACAGCACAACCAGGCTGCTGATCACCATCGTTGTCCCCAGGCCCTGCATCACCCTGGAGAAAATATCCCGCCCGAAATTGTCCGTACCGAACAGATGCCGCAGGGAAGGCCCTGAAAATTTCTCCGAGGCGGACATTGCCGTAGTGCTGTAGGGAGTCCAGAAAAACCCCGCAACGCCCAGCAGCACGGCAATACCCGTCATCACCACACCGGCATACAGATATTTATTCCACCTTTTCCCGTTTCTCTTCTTCATTCCGGCTCCTCATGTCCCTTTGCCAAAGAATCCCCTGAACCCCGCATAAACGCGCCGTTCCCCTCAGTATGACTCATTCAGTCAATTCCTTTATTTGCATCTTTCCCATCACCACCCGCAGTTCCGGACGCATGATATCAAATCCTTCGTCCTACCGCGCCGCTCCCTTTACAAAACCACATTTTCATACTCCCAGTACTTTCTCCCTCAATGACGGCGCAAACACAAAAAACATCCCTGCGCGCCCTCTACGAAATCCTGGGATCCACCACCTTATACAGAATATCCACCAGAAAATAAACAAAAATAACCACAAATGTAATATACAAAATCAGAATCCCCACCACCGGGAAATCCCTTGTGGAAATAGAACTGATCAGCAGCCGCCCGATGCCTGGCAGCCCGAACACCTGCTCCACCACAATGCTGCCCGCCACAATCTCCGCCACGATCATGCCCAGGAAAGTGATCACCGGCATCATGGCATTTCGCAGCACATGCCCGTACATCACCCGCTGCTCCCCGCAGCCCTTGCTCCGGGCCGTCCTCACATAGTCCGATCCCATCTCTGTCAGCATGGAATTACGCAGAAACCTTGCCGTCATGGCGATTTTCGGCAGGGCGATGGATATGGCAGGAAACATCAGATAGCCCAAGAAACCCGTGAAATCCTCCCGATAGCTCACATAGCCGCCGGGAGCAAACCATTTTAACAAAATACCGAACAGCCAGGTCACCAGGATGCCCAGAAAGAAAGAAGGCACCGCCATAGTCACCTGGGTAACCACTCCGAAAAACGCGTCCACCGCATGGGAACGGCTTTTTGCCCACAGCACTCCCAGCGGAATGGACACCAGCACGATCAGCGCCAGGGAAAGCGCCGCAAGCCACAGTGTCACCGGCAGCTTGTCCCCTATGAGCTCTGCCACCGGCATCATTTCGGTCATATTCTTGGAATACCGGTAGCTGACACCCAGGTCCCCCTGAAGCACCCCTGCCACCCAGTTACCGTAACGCACCAGGGGCGGGTCATTGAACCCCAGTTCCTCTCTGAGGGCCTCCTCCCGCTCGGGCGTGGCCTCCGTCCCCAAAATAGAGGAAACCACATCCCCGGGAATAATCTGAAAGGCAAGAAAGGCAGCCGCGGAAACAAGAAACAATGTCATAATGAGAGTAATGATTTTTTTACCTAAATATTTCACGCTGCTGCCCTCCTATTTATAATCGCTGCGCGATAGCTCTTAAATTGCCGCTTGCGGCAATTCGGCAAAGTCCCTTCGGCACACACTTATGAGCGAAACTTTCATTCGAAAATGCACTCATGAAAGTTCCTCTCGTGTGCCTTCGCGACTTCGCCTGCGCCGCGCGATGGCTCTAAAATCGCCGCACCCGCTTCATTCCACGATATAAACCGTGCTCATATCCTGCACATACACCGGATAGAACTTATACCCCGCCAGCCTCTTGCTGATAGCCGTCATATTGGCCGGAGTCTGGATGAAGGCGCTGCCCGCCTCGTCGCAGAGAATCTTTTGCAGCTCCTTGTAATATCCCGCCTTCTCCGTCGGATCCAGCGCGGCCTGGGCCTTCCCGTAAATCTCATCATATTCCGCGCTCTGGAAATTGATGAAATTCTTCTTGGAGTCGGTCACAAAGCGGTTCATCAGGTAACCGGGCGTCATGTCACTGGTCAGAGCCGTAATGGTGGCGGCAAAATTGCGCCCGTTATACACCTCGTCCAGCCAGGTGCCGTTGTCCATTCCCTTGATGGTGGCATTGATGCCGATCTCTTTCAACTGCTCCACGATTACTTCCCCGGTCTGCATATGGAACTCGTAACTGGAGACAATGGCGATCTCCATATCGAATCCGTCCGCGTAGCCTGCGTCCGCCATCAGCTCCTTAGCCTTCTCCACATTGGCAGTGCTGCCATAAGTATCGTTCAGGTCCACATAATACTCCTTCAGGGTAGGCAGCATGGCCGAACTGATCAATGTCCCGTTCCCGCCGGCCACAAAGTCATTGATCATATCCTTGTCCAGAGCATAGCAGATGGCCTGGCGCACCCGCACATCATTTAACGGCTCCACGGCATTGTTCAGGAACAGCGCCTGCACCATGTTGGTGGGGGACGAAAGCACCTGGTGGCTCTCCTGCAGCTCCTGGGCCTGGGAATCCGTCAGGTAGGCGTAGAAATCGATGGTACCTCCCTGCAGCTCCATCAGCGTCGTGTCCCCGTCCCCCATGATCTTAAACTCCACACTGTCAAGGTAGGGAAGCCCTTCCTGCCAGTAGTCGGGATTCTTCGTCAGGGTGATGCCCTTTAAGGGCTCGTAGGAAACAAAAGAAAACGGCCCGGTGCCAACAGGATCCGCCCCTTCCTCCTCTCCGCTGCCCGCGGGGATGATGGCTGCCACGAAGCTGTAAATCAGCTCCGTGTTGGCACTTCCTACTGTCACCTGAACCGTCTGTTCGTCGATAATGTCAACCGCCGTTATGGTGCTCAGGGTGGAAATCAAGGGAGTGCCATCCAACAGTCCCGATACCCTCTCCAGAGAGTACTTCACATCCTCAGCAGTCACGGCGTTGCCGTTGTGGAATTTCACACCCTCCCGGAGCTTAAAGGTGTAAACCAACCCATCCTCCGAAATTGTGTAATCACTGGCAACCGCATTGATCAGATTGCCGTTTTCATCGGGCTTTACCAAGCCTTCAAAAATATTGAAAATGATCTCCTTAGTTCCTGCCGCCGTTGCTTTATGAGGGTCAAGACTGTCGATATCCTGTTGTATTCCTACAACAATGGATCCGCCGTACTGATCTGTAGGCGTCTCCTGCCCGGCCTGGTCAGCCTCCGATGTACTTTCCTCGGATGTGCTCTCTTCCGCGGAAGTATCGCCATCCTGTGCAGCATCGCCGCTCTCCTGTGCCGAACCGGAATCCTGGGGAACCTCCCCGGACTCCACAGAGGAATTATCCCCCGAAGACTCTCCTGTGCCGTCTGCGCATCCGCCCAGTACAGCCATTGTCAGAAGTGCCGTGAAAAGAAAACCGCAAAGTCTCTTTTTCAACTTTTTCATTCTGCTCTTCTCCTCTTCGATTAATAAACCTCTCACTATTCAATTGTTTCCCTCATTTTACCATAGAATGGCGCAAATGCAAGTATTTTATTCAATACAAATTTCAGGCGCAGGTTTCTCCATTATTTCCAGTTTTAATTTTCATCTGCCTTCTTCCTCTTTACCGCAAGAAATCCTCCCACGCACATAAAAGCTGCCAGCACACCCACAGCCAGAGCGGGCCACGGGTTCTGGGGCTGTCCGGTCATGGGGCTCCTGACCCAGGCGCCGGCTCCTTGGGATTCCGCGGGGGCCTCTTCCCCACTGCCCGTTTCCGTAGAACCTCCCTGGCCAGTGTCTTCCGACAGCTTCGGAATGGCCTCTTCCCATGTCTCCCCACACTTTGAGCAGGTATAAATCCGTTTCCCTTCCACTGTCGTGGTAGCCGCCTCCTCACTGGTGACATTCCAGTTATGGACGCACTCTGCCCTTGTGATAACCACGGCCGCTGTCACATTTTTATAATTCTCCTTGTCCTTCCCAACGTAGACCGCCGTAGCCGTCAGCGGAATGCCTACCTCCAGGACGGCGTCTGCGTCTTCCGCCTGCCACTCCCAGTTTTGGGGAAGCTCCGCACTGCCTGCCTTTTTACATTCCCAGGCCACATCCATTGTACCGGAAGGTCTATTGGGCGCGTTCTCCGCCTGCTCCACCGTCAGTGTGACCTCCGTTTCCACCCTGCTGTAATTTGTCCCGTCAGCCGGAATAAATACCACTGTGTATCCTGTTGCACCGCTGTCTGCCACAGCAGGTTTCAAGGAGCCGTCCTTCCATGCAAAGATTCCTTCCACCCCGGTTTTATCTGATTCGCCGTACTGCGCCATGCCTCCAGTAAGGGCAGACATTGACAGTGCGTCACCGTAAGTAATCTGTGCTGCCCCGGGCCGGGCTGCGATATACGGCGCTGCCTTTGCCACCCCTACCGCCACGGTCTTCTCCACAGTGTCGTAATTGACAGTATCATCCGGCGTGAATACCGCAGTGTAGCCGCTGTTTTCCACTGTGGGAACGGTCCGGGGATCTTTCCACCTCCAGGAACCGCCCACGGTCACCTTCCTGCCGCCCACGGTCCATGTGGCTTTTCCACCGTTTAACCCCACACTGTCCAGGATTCCGGCAGGATGGTAGGTAACGGCATCCGTCCCCGGCGCTTCTGCTTCCGGCGCCGCCTTCACCACTGTAATTCCTGCCATCCCGGTAAGTTCCACATATTCGTCGCTGTTTTCCGGTGTAAACACCCATTCGGCTTCCGTGGTTCCCACCACGGGAACGTGGGAACCGTTTTTCCATGCAAGGGTGCCTTTCACTTCCGTATCTGTTCCCTGTTTTACAAATACGGCACTGTCCAGAGGAAGATCCGAAAGCTGCTGCCCATAAGTAAGAATACCGCCACCCTTTACAGATACGCTGCTTCCGGCCTGCAGCTCCACAATGCTTTTTAGCACAAGCTCAATCTCCACGGTAAATGTGGCGTCTTCATAGTTTGCCATCTCCGCCGCCACCGTGACGGATGCCCTGTCCTCTTCCGCCTTATTGCCCAGCACCGTATATACGAGGCTTCCCCCGCTGTCCACGGATACATTGGACAAAATATTTTTATCGTCCGATATGGCGGCAAGCTTATATATGGTTTTCCCGCGGTTCGCGGGGAGCCTTCCCGCCACATCAATTGTAACGGCTCCGTTGGATCCGGTGGTACAGGCGTACTTTCTGGTTTCCTTTCCAATGGCTGGCGCAGGGGCCTTGCCGATGGTCAGGGCCAGTGTATTTTTACCGCCAGCGGCCTCATAATCATCCTGCTCCACGATGCCGGCCCTGACGGTGTACCTTCCGGCATCCACAGGCAGGCCGGCTGCATAGCTGCCCGTGCCGTCCGCCGCATGGGAGTATATTATCTCTCCGCCGTAGATTTCACCGTTCACCAACGTCACGGCAGGCGGGGTGACAGCCGCCGGTTCTCCGGAATAGGTCACTGTCTGCGCAGTGTCAGCCCATTCTACCTCCGGCGTGGCCCTGGCTATCCGGAACGTCATCGTCCGCTCAAAGGTCAGGCCGCCTTTTCCGCCGACAGTAACGGATGCCTGGCCGGCCCTTATGTTATTCCTGTACTCTGCGTTCCAGTTCGATGCCTCTAACTCCACACCGTCCACCTTGACGGCCACATCAGGCTTCTGCTCCTGTCCATTATAAACCCGCCTGTCCCCATCAGTTAATGCAACCTCCAGTACAGCCCCGCAGGCGCATTTTCCCGCAGCGTCAAAGCTGTGTGTCCCGCTGTCCTTTGTCCTGCTGCACCATTCAAATTCACATTCCTTCCAGTGGCAGACAGTGTCTTTTCTGTTCCAGGCAGCCGGCCATTGGTGGTTTTCGTGAATGGTCATGGGGCCGGTGTACACAGCTTCCGTTTCCTTTTTCACAAGGTTGACTTCACTCGCCCCCACCTTCACCTTACAGTCTATGGGCAGATAATCTTCCTCCCTCGGGAGGCTGACTGCCTTGTCCGCATGGTTTTCCACGGTAAAGCCTGTTCCGGAAAGCACAGCCTTAAGATTGTAAACCGTACAGTCGGCAGCGAAACACCCGCCCTCCTGGACTGTAAACACACCGGTGAAATCAAGGCCGGCTCCGCTTCCGTTGCGTATACCATTGAGCAGCACACCCTCATTTCCGGAAACCTTCAGCAGGCCGCCGCTGCCCACAACTACCTTCCCGGCTGAAAGGGCGGCGCTGCCGTTATTCCCTGCCAAGGTCAGTGTTCCGTTTACGGTTACGACGGAGTTCACTCCGCCGCTTGCGCCGATACAGATCCCGCCATTTGCCACGACATGGACGCCCCCCATTACCGTGAGGATATTTCCATCCCCGCCGGATATATTAATCTGCCCTTCCACGGTCAGTTTACCCGTTCCAGAGAATGTCAGCTGCGTCTTCTGCGGAGTTCCTCCCGCAATGGCCAGAGCGGCAATGGAACAGTCCCCCGTCGTGTCGATGGTCACCGCCTCATCGGGAAACGTCACAGTACCGTTGATGGCGGCATCCTTTAAGGTAAGCTTCCGGGCATTGGCGTCCCAATGGTAGCCATCCGTATCCAGACTGCCCGAATCCGTATTCTGGCTGCTAAAATCCAGATCCCCTGAAGCTGCCGTTCCCCTGTCTGCGCCAAAAGCCTCCGAGAAATAAGCCGGCACCCCAGCGGCAGCTGTTCCTTCTGCTGCTCCGTCCCCTTCGGCGCCTTCTGCTGCGCCGTCGACTGTTACAATGTCTTCATTCCGCGACTCCACATCTTCCGCAGCATCCCCTTCCACGCTGTCCCCTGCGTCCGGCAGAGCGCCCCTCTGTTCCTCCATCGGGCAATCCATTTTCATTTTGATGCAGCCGGATTCCCCCGGCTCCGCACAACTGCACTCAGCTGCCTGTCCCTCGTCCCGTGTGCAAATCCCCGTCTTTTCCTCCGAAGCGCACAGCGCCGCAGCGTAGGACGCAAACCCGCCGCCCGGGAGCATTCCCGCCGCCAGCGCCGCCGACAGACAGACTGCCAGCGCACCATGCACTTTCCGCCTCATTCCTTCCGGTGTAAAAACAGATTTCATGACAATAATCCTCCCATGAGATTTTTCAGGTTGGACGGGGTATCCGCCACAAGTCCCTATTTTATACCATACAAAATAGGAGCCGAAAAAACAAGGCGGCTTTCCTGTTTTGCATGATTTGTTTCCTGTTTTGCATCTCCTGCCCTTGACACGGACGCTTTTCCCGTTTACGCTAATAATAAATGGACGGAGGTGAACAAAGTATGCGGATTGGAAAGCGATGGACCGGATATCTGGCTGCAGGCCTGTTTCTGCTGTGCGCGGCAGGACTGGTGTGGCTGCTAAGAGCGGAGACGGTTCCCCAACGGGAGCCGGTACGCCTCAGCCCCGAAGCCGTGTCCGGCGCGCCGGAAATGGAAAACCTGCCCCTCTACCAGGGCCCGCTGTCGCTTAAGTACACCCTGCCCGTATGGGAGGGCAGACTGCGTCCCATGCTGGAAATCAGGCAACTGTACGCCGCGGCGGAACTGGAAGTGGACGGCATGCCCTTCCAACAGATCCGTGCCGGCCAGGGTTATTGCTATATAACGCTGCCGGCGGACTGGGCAGGCAAAACCCTCACACTCACCCTGGAAAAGGAAAAGGAGGATGCAGTTCCCTCCCTCTATCTCACGGACCCCCTCACCATAGTGGAACAGGCAGGCGCCGACGCATGCCTGAGGGCTTTCCCTGCCGCCGCTTACGGCATGATCTTTCTGCTGACCCTGGGACTGTTCCTGTATGGCTGGGCGAAGGGCGACCGGTTCTGGCCGGTGCTGCTGCTCAGTATGGCCGCCCTTGGGCAGACGGCATACTTTTATCTTCAAAACCTCCCCAATGCCAGCCTGCCCCCTGCGCTCTATGGCCTTGTACTACAGCAGTCCCGCGCATTTCTGTATGCCGCACCGGCGCTGTATCTGATGCTTGGCATGAAAAAAAGGCGTAAAGCATTCGCGCCATTTGTCATCCTGCCCTCCCTGATCTACTTCGTGGTAGCGGGATTTCAGACTGTTGTCCCGCCCTTTTCCAACATTGCCGTCTACACCGGCATCGTATTCTGCTTCACCATCGCCGCCCTGATTGTCTGTGCTGTACTGGAGTACCGGGACGGCAATCCGGTATTCCGTCTGTTTCTGCCGGGACTGGGCGCGTGCGCCGCCGCAGCTGCCGCGCTGTGTGCCGTTTCCGTGGTGCAGACAGGAGCGCTGCCGCCCATTTTGCTCATGTTCCTCAGGGAGCCGTTCTCCTGGCTGGACACGGAGCTGTTTTACTGGAATGTTCTGCTGCTGATGCTGTGCTTTGTGGAAAGTGTGGCCGGCCACGTCCGGCGCATGTCCCGGCAGGAGGCAGAGCTGCAGGTACTGTCTGCCCGGGAATGCCTGATCAGGGAACAGCTTGCCACCGTCCTGGAGAGCGCCTCCGCCCTGGGTGAGATGCGCCACGAGATGAAGAATCATTATCTGGTGCTGCAGAACCTCTGCCGCGCCGGGGAGAGCGAGCGTCTGGAGGCCTATCTGAACACACTGGTATCCGAAGCGGCTTCCATCCCCGCACTGACCTATGCGCCCCACCCAACCGTCAATGCCGTGCTGACCACGATGCTGGCCCGGGCGCAGAAGCAGGGAATCCAGGTAGAACGGCACATCGATGTACCGGAAACGCTGCCTTTTCCGGACGCAGAGCTCTGCACAGTACTGATGAACCTTCTGCAGAATGCCCTGGATGCCAATGCCAAAGCCCCGGAGGGAGGGCGTAAATGGCTGCGGGTGGATCTCCATACCCGGGGCGTGCACCTGTATATCAGAGTGGAAAACGCCCGCTTTGCCCCGGTGGACTATGACGTGAAAACCGGCCTGTGCCGCACAACCAAAGCGGATAACTCTACACACGGCTATGGCCTGAAAGCAGTCCGGGCAGTGGCGCAGAAATACTGCAGCGAACTGCTTCTGAAATTTCCGGAAGGCTCTTTCTCCGCTGCCACAGCCCTGCAGATGCCGGACACAGGGCAGGGAACTTCTATTCCATAAAAGCCACGAACTGTCTTGCGATTTCCTTCTGATAGGTACGGCTCACCGGAAGTTCACACCCATTATCCAGCAACAGCCTGCGGTTAGTCCTCCTGTAGACATGGTTCAGGTTGACGACGATACTGTTGTGGCAGCGGCAGAAATCGCCCCCCCGCAGGCGGGAAAGCAGATCCCTGAAAGTCTGGTTGACGTAGAATGTTTCCTCTGTCAGATGGACTGCGGACTTGTGGCTGGTTGCCTCCGCATAGAGAATGTCCCGTGCCTTCACCCTTCGCCAGCCGCCGTTGACTGGCAGCACAACCACTTCCGGGCGGTAATTTTTCCGCAGATCCCAGTCCACAGCCTCCGCCAGCTTTTTTTCATCCACCGGTTTCATCAGATAGTCCAACGGGCGGGTGGCAAAGGACCGGGGCATATATTCCTCATAGGAAGTAATATAGATAATGGAACAGGCAATATCCAGCTCCCGCAGCCAGGCTGCCAGATCCATACCGCTCTCCCCGGCCAGTTTAATATCCAACAGAAGAAGCTGGAATGCACCGGGATGCTCGCGGAGAACGGCCCGCAGCGGCTCCGCCGCAAAAAAGACGTCAATATCATAGTCAACATCCCGCCGAAGCCGCCGGTTCTCCAGAATGCGGCAGAGCATTCCCTCATTCTCCCGGGCCATCAACGGTTCGTCCTCACATATTGCTATACGATACAAGGCAGCCACCTCCCTAAAGCACTGTTATCAATAATATAATAACAGAATCCCGTCAAAAAACAAGAAGGCGATGCACGCCATGGCCTGCCGGACCGGAAAACGCACATCTCAGAGTCTCTGCATTGTGTTTTTATATTTTATGGGGTATACTGCTTTGCAGATACGCCTTTGCAAAAAGGCTTCCGTGGAAGCGGTGAAGGGTTCCGGGAAGAAAACCATGACACGGCTGAAAAAAAAAGAATAAGAGGACAAAGACAATGAGCCTGACAATCGGAGAAAAAATAGCCGCCCTGAGAAAGGCGAAAAATATTACCCAGACACAGCTTGCGGAATATCTCTTCCTGGTACCCCAGACCATATCGAAATGGGAAGTTGGAAACGGCACCCCGGATGTGGCGCTGCTGCCCAGGATCGCGGATTTCTTTGGGGTGAGCATGGACGAATTATTCGGCCGGTCGCCCCTGGAGAGGGCAAAGGATCTGGTGCTGAGGTATTCTGTTTTGAGGGACGAAGCTTCATTCAGGGAAGCCATGGAATGCCTCAGGACACAGCTTGCAACCATAGACAGCATGTTGGAAAACGACGTCGGGGATGCGGCAGATCTGAAGCAGCAAAAGACGGAACTGGAAAGTACAAAGATGCATTTACTGCTGCAGCAGGGATGGGAGTCCGCCCAGAAAGCACTGGATCTGGCGGAGAAGCTGGCACAGAAAACCGGGAAAATGCCCTTCCGCCTGCAGAGAGTCCAACTGCACACCATGCTTGGAAGGAACCGCCTGATCCGGTTGGAATGCGAGAAGAATTTCCGCGAATCTCCCGGTTTTGAAACCCTGATGCTTTACTTTGAAGCGCTGTCCATCCTGGGATATGACGAGCTGATTTTGGAAATGCAGGAGAGGGAACCGGCCGTCATCTCGCTGATGGAACCACCTTCCCCGGGCAATGCTCCCATATGGAACCTGTGTCTTCTGGCCGCTCTCAGAACCGGGAATATCGCGTATGTGGAAGCGCACAAGGCGGCAGTCCTGGACTATGGCGAAGCCCATGACAAATTCTCGCTGCTGCGGGAACTGACGAAATTCTACAGGGATAAGAATCTGACGGAAAAGTATATGGCATCCAAGGAAGAGCTTCTCTCCATGATGCCGGAAGTGAAATTTGATGACTATATAGCGGAACAGATGGCGCGGGATCTGCAACGGCTCTGAGCCGTGGTGCGTTTTTGAAAAACACAGCTGATGGAAAGCAATTTTCAAACACGCTCCGCCACAATACCCTGCCGTCTGAAAACTTCCACAGTCATTGTACAAATATTTATACCTGCGAAGCAGGCACAAGAGACGGCAAGGCAGCTACAGCCCCGGCACAATGTTTGATTGTAATTCTTACAACCGAGGATTGTTGGCAAAATGACCCCGGACAGGATACTATGTAATCATTCCAAAGGAATCCATTTCTTACATCATTTTCTTACATAAGAAAGTTTTCCCGCATGGTAATGTATTCCTTTGTAAAATGTTTTCTTTCATAAAAAACGGAAAAAAGGAGTGATTGCAAATGTATCGTTATCTGTTCAGAAAAAAAGGATATTTCCTGCTGTTTTTGGCGCTGCTTGTGGTCTCCAGTATCACGGGTTCCCTGTTCTCCCTTGTCATGAGCGCACTGGTGGACTGCGTGGGAAAAGATGGGGCGGAGCTGCTTCGGACGCTGCTGGGAGGCATCGCCTTTGTGGTAGTTTATATCCTTTTGGATCTGTCTTACTACTGCGTTAAGACAAAAGCCGTCACAGACGCAAGGCATTCCCTGAAAAGCGATGTCTTTTCCGCCCTTATGCGCAGGAGCGTGGCGGACTTCGACGCAGGGAACAGCGCGGAATACATGAACGAATTGAGCAACAACCTGAACCAGTTTGAGAATGTATACTGGAACAATTCCATCCGCCTGATGGAAGGCCTTATGTCCTTTTTAGGCGCCGCCGCGATCTGTATCGCCCTGCAGCCTGCCCTGCTTGTGCTGATGGTATTGCTTGCACTGCTTTCCATGGGAGTGACCAGGCTGTCAACATCCCCCCTGGAAAAAAGCATGGAAAACTATGCCAAAAGCGCGGAAAACTATACCACGGAAATCAGGGATGATTTTGCAGGGTTCCGCCTGATCCGTTCCTACGGAATTCTGTCCCTCATCCTGCAAAAACACGATAAAAAGAACCGTTCCATGGAGGATGCCAACAGGCGCAATGCTTATTGTAGGATGTTCTGCGCTTCTGCGGGAAATTTTGTAGGACTGCTTTCCACTGTCCTGGTGATGGCAGCGGCAGCCTGGTTTTCCCTGAAAGGAAGATTTTCCGCGGGCATGGTGATTGCTTTCGGGCATTTAATCGGAAATATCATCTCTCCCATCGTATCCATGCCTTCCATCATCGCCAATTTCCGTGCTTCCAGACCTTTATCGAAACGTTTTCAGGGGTTACTGGGGGATACGGAAGTATATTCCAGGGAGAAAAAATATTCCTGGGAAGAGACCCGGTATCCGGACCGCTTCCGGGAAAAGATCACCCTTGACAAGGTTTCTTTCGGATACAGAGAAGGACAGGAAGTTCTCCACGAACTTTCGTTTTGTTTCCAGGCAGGAAAGCATTATGCCGTAGTAGGACGGAGCGGCTGCGGAAAAAGCACCCTTCTCTCCCTGCTGTTGGGATATTATCCGGATTACAGCGGGAGCATCTCCTATGACGGTGTCGAACTGCGGGAACTGCCGCGGGAGTGTCTGGGAAATATTGTGGCATATGTGTCCCAGGATACCTTTCTGTTCCAGGACACGATTCTGAATAACATCACCCTGTTTGACGAAAAATACACCCTGCCGGAAGTCGAATCCGCAGTGGAACAGGCCGGCCTGGCAGAGCTTGTGGCTTCTCTTCCGGAGGGCCTTTCCACCACGGCAGGCGAAAACGGCAGGAACTTTTCAGGCGGTGAAAGGCAGCGCCTCAGTCTCGCCAGGGCATTGCTTCGAAAGAACAGGGTACTGCTGTTAGATGAGTTTACCGCCAATCTGGACAGAGAAACGGCAAGGAAAATTGAAGAACGGATAATGCGTCTGGATGACTGCCTGACCATCACAGTCACCCACCGCCTGGAACCGGATATGCGCCCGCGATACGACGGGATACTGAACCTGGAGCAGGCCTGAAACAGCTGAACCATAAGCTTGCCTGAAACGTCTCACCTAAAACGAACCTGATGCAGCTAAATCTAAAAGAACCTGATACAGCTGAAACTAAAAGAACCTGATACGGCTAAACCTAAAAGAACCTGATACAGCTAAACCTAAAACAGGTCTGAATCAGCACAGTCTGCCCACAGCCTGCTGCCCGGATGGCAAGATTTGCCGCCCGGGCCAACGCTTTGTCAAACAAAACCGAGGCATGCGCCAGCCTGTCATTATGAAGCCTTCTTTAGCATATCATGAATATAGGACTGCAGACCGTCCTCTTTATCAATGCCATACCTTTTATTCACAGCAATATAATACCTCATGATACGCTCTTTCTGCAGGAGTTCACTGGAAGGAATACTGTCGCCATACCCTTTCCTGGCCGCTTTCCAGGGCTCCTCATTATGTGTAATCCGCTCCAGTACCTTTCCTCCATACATCCCAAAAGTATTTACCACAAGATCAATCACTTTTTTCTCATCGTCAGTCAGGACATCCTCCGTTCCTTCCAAAAGTGCAAATCGCGCATCATCAATCGGATTGTACTTAAAATCCCGGAACAGCTCATACACCTCGGGATAAACCGGACCGTGAACCCATGCCCTGCAATCCTCCGCAAAAATCGGCCTGCCATATAGCGCAGAGAAAATACCCTGGGTAAAATAAAGCAGCTTCTGCAGCATAAGCGGCGTTACCTCTTCCAACTTTTCAAATATACGGGCTATTACCCGGAGCATTTTTCCCGACACCGAAAACAGGCTCATGATGCTGTCCGCTGCAGCCACTGCCTTCCTATATGCCGCGTCAGTCAGCTTATTCCGATTTTCCGTAAGTCTACGCTTCATATAAGCCGGAGAGGCCAGAGCCGCCTTCACTATGTCTGAATACTCTTTAGACGGTACCTGTCCTTCCAGATATCTCGGTATTGTCACCTCGCCAAAACCAAGCGCCAAAGACAACGGCGCCTTCCCTATCTTATATATCTTCATCAGTTTCTCAATATCATCAACCGTTACAAGCCCTTCCGCTGCCCTGTACTGTTCATCAATTTCCCGAACATTCTTATCAATCAACCCCGGAATGCTCATTTCTCCGCCGCACTCCGCACATATCGCTGCCGTGATTCCAAACGTATATTCTTTGTCCCTTATGGTTTTTACGATGTTCTTTTTCCGCAAAAGGTACCCGGTCTCCTTCCTGCACTCGATGCAGAAGTCCATTCTTCCCTTTTCTTTCATAATAGCCACCTCCGATTTGTCCCCATTTATTTAAAGCAGTATGTAAGCGGATGTTTCTGCTCATGAAATGAAACTACAATCACAAAACAGTCCTTCAGCTTGTTGAACTTAATATATAGAGGAACTGCTTTCTTTTTCGTACCGTTTCGCTCTAAAAGATTCACGTCCTTGCCAAATACATACAGTCTTTCATGCTCATATCCCACATGTTCATTCTGCAGGACTTTCGAAAAATCCATTACCGTAAGGTTCAACATGATCTCCTTCGCTTTTGCCTCGTCTATAATATAATCAAGGAAAAGATTAATGTTACCCTGCCGTCTGGCATTCCGGTCTATCCGATATCTGTCCTTTCCAACAGCTTCCTTCAACTCGAAAAGATACTGCTCAATATCCTTTTTGTCTATGCCCAATCCATTATCCTCCGCAGAGCAAATGATGCTTTTTTTCATTTTTTATATCATCATTATAGACTTTTGATAGGATTTTGTCAATATGCAATCATTGATTTTTCTTATCCCCCTATTCCCTTCTCCCAAAATACCTCTTCATATATGCCAGAAGCGCAATTCCCAAAACCGGGAAAACCGCCGCCATCAGCATGCCCGCCTTAAATCCCACCTGTTCCGGTGTCAGGGACAGAGATGCGCCAAACGTCCCTGCCCACTCCGTAAGCGAAATCTTATCCACGGCGATGCCCAGGGCCTGGGGGGCAACCGAAGCGCCGAGATCTCCTCCTGCCGCCATGAGCGCGTAGGCGGCAACCCCGGCCGACGGTATTTTTTCTTCCATTAAAATCAGCGTTCCCGGCCAGAGCATGGCGGTAGAGATCCCCACGGCGACGCAGGCCGCCAGGGACAGGAACGCATTGGAAGAAAGCCCAACCGTCAGGTAGCATACCACGGCGGCTGCCATGCTCACTGTCAGGACCCTGAAAATATTTTTCCCGTATTTCGCGTATGCCGTCCTTGTAAGGGCGAGCACTCCCGCAAACAGGGACATGCCAAAAATGTCCCCCCATATTTTGGGTATCCCCAATGCCTTTTCCGCATATACGGAAATCCAGTTCGTCATGGTATTCTCGGCACAGGCGCCTAAAAAAATGCAGGCCATGCATAAGAGAAGCCCCTTTGTCCTGTGCTTCGAGCCTGCAGGCCTTGAACCGCTCTGCTCCATATTCACGTCAGGCAGCGGCGAGACCATAAACTGAACGGATGCAATCACCGGCAGCAGGGCCCAGAAGAAGGTCAGATACATCCAATATTCGTTTCCCACAAACCGGAGAAACAAAGTGCTGACAATGACCACCCCCACAACCCCGTAGCCGTACAGGGCATGAAGCATGCTCATATCCTTATCGGGGGTATCCGAGGGCAGCGCCGCTATCGTGGGACTTACCAGTACTTCGCCCAGACCCGCCGCCACGGAGAAGAGGAAGGTACCGGCCACAAGGCCCGTATAGGCGTGCTCCGGAAACAGCATGGGAATCAGCGCATACACGCACAGGCCTGCCGCCGTTACAAGGGGCATAAGGCGGATGGTCTTGTGAATGTTAAAATATCTGCTGAAGAAGCTGAAGATCAAATCGATCCCAAGCTGTGTGCAAAAATTCACCAGGACAAGCGTTCCCAACAGCGTATAGGAGATTCCGTACTGTTCCCGGAATGTGGCAAACAGCAGGGGCGGCAGGCTGAACACGGAGGACATTGCCACGTTTGCAAAATAACAGGTTCGTTTTGTGCGTCTGTAGTCTGTTTTTTTCATAGTGATTATTTCCTTTTCAAATTCTTTGCTCCTGCAGCCTTTCATACAGCCGCAGGGATTCCCTGTCATTCCTCCGCCATTCTGTCCTCCCAGGTTAAAAACAGGCTCCACCCCTGCTCTTCCAGTTTTAAGACATATCCATCTTCGTATTTCACATAGGGTGTTCCCACCGGAGCATAATTGGATTCCCCGTCCTTTTCCGGGTAAGTACCCAGAGAAACCTCTGACCCGGTATACGACGCCTGGTCAGAATTTACTTCCTTGTCCGGTATGGGATATCCCTGTGAGAGATAGTAAATCGTCCCCTCTATCATAACCGCCGGTATGAGAGCGCCGGGCACTTCACCGCCCTCACAGGATTCCGCTGATATTTCACCGGAACTGCGGGGATTATTTTCCTCAAAACCGCTTTCCTCCGGATTGCTGTCTTCCGAACTGCTTCTGTTATGGGTCTCCGGCTTGGGGGTAGATGCCCCTGCTGTTTCTACGGAGGAAGGATGTGAGATTGCTCCGAAGGCGTTTCCGTCTGCGGATGACGCTTCTTCCCCCGGGGACTGCATGGCAGGGGCAGAGGGGGCGTTTCCCTGGACGGAGGTACCGGGGACACCTGCTGCATCTGCGTTATCTGCACATCCTGTGAGGGCAAAAAGCATTATAGTGCCCATTATCGCTATTGTAATTTTGTTTTTCATACTATCTCCTAACCCTGATAAACCGGAACCAATATTTTGTCGCATTGTACAGCATTTCGTCGTTAACCATCTGGAATTTTGATATTTTCAACCAAGCAGGAATGATTTTCTACCTACTCGCCCGCACGGCCTGCATGCTGTGTCAACAGTAAATTCCCATATGCAGTCCTGCGTATATAACTCGTGAGCATATTCATTCTTGACAATGCTCCTGACAATAGAAGCGTTGCTTTGCTT
>CAJTSY010000014.1:0-10651 GCA_910578995.1 uncultured Acetatifactor sp. | reverse complement strand
CGTGAGCATATTCATTCTTGACAATGCTCCTGACAATAGAAGCGTTGCTTTGCTTTTATTACAGAAGAGTCACTTTGCTTCTATTACAGAAGAGTCACTTTGCTTCTATTACAGAAGAGTCACTTTGCTTCTATATGTATGCCTCTTTCCTGTTCAAGGCTGCAGCGCGCCCACTCGTTATCCCTTAAGATTGGCAAATATTTTTGGCCGTGAGTATAATAATAGAGCACCGCAATCGCTGTGCCCTATTATATCAGTTCGTCCTATGAACTTCAAGTTCTTCCATTCATTCTACTCGTAAGCGCATCCATTTTCCCTGCAATGTAATGCAGAAGCGCCCACTCGTCATACCTTTTGTCCGGCAGATGATTCAGGCCGTCCCTTCCAGAATCAGATCCGCCAGGCGGCAGTTTTCCTCCTCCAGAAGCAGTGCCTTTTCGAGCAGGGCAGTCTGCTCCCTGCGCATCTCGCCCAGTTTCGAAACCGCGACCTTGAACTCCACATCCGTGTTGTAGGTCAGGGAACAGGCATCGGCGGCCGCGCTGCTTTTGTCCCGGAAAGCGGTCAGCATCCCGGAGAGGCTCCGGCAGTTTGCCCCGATCTTTTCCAGATGCTCACGGCTGCCTTCCTGCAGCAGGGCAGCCGATTCCTCCAGATAGCATGCAGCCGCCTCTCTGGCATCAATCAGGCTGACAAGCATACTGTCGTTGACGCAGAGCCTCCGCAGCACATTCTCCCTGTCAGAGTCCAATCGGAAATCCGACTCCCGTGCAAGCCCCCTTATCCACGCCTCATAGGCTCCTTTTCCCTGATAATAACCCCTGGTCTCCTCCCCCCGGAAGGATGCGGCAAGCATGGAAAGGGACGCTCTCAAGTTTTCCAGTGGAGAGGGCGCGGCCTCCCTGTCCCCGAAATGAATCAGCAGGAAGGGCCAGGAATCGGTAAACAGATAGCCCTGGTTTTCCTCAAACACTATCCTCCTGTCTTCCTTTTCCGCGGGAGATTCCGCCTGCTCCAGTTTCTCGAAGATCTCCCTGTCAAAATAGGTGCGGCACAGGAAGCGGGCACCCTCTTCTGCATATCCCGTTATCACACCCCACTCGGGAGCAACCCGCAGGTTGATGCCCAGAACCGGTTTCCCGCTGCGGATATCCTCCATCACTGCCAGGCGCTCCGCCTTCCGTTCCTGCTTTTCCACCCTGTCCGCCATCCGGAAGGAATACCCCAGGCTCCGGAACAGAGGCGTGGCATAGTCAAAGGCCACCAGTGCGTCCGTACAGCTGTAGTCCCATACCTCCGTAAAGCAGGTCCGCCAACAGGCGCCGCTCATTCCCATAATCTGATGGTAGGAACGGTTTTCTCCCATGTATTGCAGCGCCGCCCAAAGCGCCCCGGCCCAGGGGCAGTCCATCCCTTCTCCCCAGGACAGCATCTTGATTCCCTTTAGAATACATGCCCCGTGGTCTTCCAGATAAAGGGCGGTGCGGTGACTGCCGTAACAAACCGTCTCGTTTTCCGGGCAGCTGATGACATGGATTCCCTCTTTGTTCAGATAAACCAGTGTCAGATATTCCGTATCGTCGCTTGCGGTGTCACTGGGAAAGGTCTCCTGGTTCACCGGAATCTTATCCCAGTTAAAGTATTCATAATGCATCATCTTCTGCATGACGGAGGAAAAGACCTTCTCGTTTCCGTACCAGGCGCCGATAATCTGAAACGACTGTCCGTCCCCATAGCAGGCGCTTTCCCCCTCCGGAATAACAGCGCCATGTTTCAGAACAGACGTTCTGTTATCCAGGACAAACATTTGATTCTGCAGGGCATAGGAAAAAAAGATTCCCTCCGGCGTCTGGTATTTTATGGTCAGCACCTTCAGCCTGTCCCCGGGAATGGAAGCGCCCAGAAATGTCTCATTCACAGGAATGCTGATGTCCTTATTCCGCACCAGTCCGTTTAAAAACCGGGTAACCGGAACCTGTGTCTGCCCGTCCGTATAGACTGCTTCCAGAATCAAAATTTCCCTGGGACACAGCAAATTATCAATGCTGCAGCCAAGCGCTTCGGCCAGGGCAGGCAACACGCTGGTCTCCGGCAGGCATTTGGCGTTTTCCCATTTGGATACGGCCTGGGGGCTTACCTGCAGCCGTTCCGCCAGAGCCTCCCCTGTATAGCCCCGTTCCTTCCGCAGGAACGCAATTCTTTTTCCGATTTTTTCCATATCTGGTCTGTTCATTTTCGTTGATCCTCCTCACTGAATCGCCTTCGCGTCTTTCCTAATTAAAATAGTCTTCCGGAATCTTTCGCGAATGCTGTTATCTACAATGCCGCGCTGCAATGTGCTTTTTATTATAAGGGAGAATCATATCACTGACCATACTGATTGCGTTAATCCAGAAAAGAAAAAATCAACCCAGGGTTTATTTTCCGGCAGTTCCTAAGGAAACGTTACGAAATAAATTTACAGGATTCCGCCTGGGAAGATGCATATATACTGATGTTTCCTTCCTGAAAGTGCAAATTTATTTCTTCGCAGTTCCTAAGTACATGAAACAGCGCAGGACCAATTATTCCCATCATATCATTTTTTGCGAAACAATGGAAATCCATGCCGGCAGCGCCGCCATGGGATTATGCTTCCAATTATTGATATCGGCGATTTTTCCCCCGCTCTGCTTTATGTACTCCTGATAGGAGAACCAAAACGAAGCATTTACGGCCTGCAGCTCTTCCACTTCCTTTATGGAAAGCCCTGCCCCTGCCATGGCATTCAGCAAATCCTGCACGCGCCAGTGGCAGTACGGCATGGTCTCTTCATATGGCTTTATAATCCGGGGCTCTTTCCACGGCTCGCCCGTGAAGGGGCGGTTAAACGGGTGGATATCAAACATAATGGAAAATCCTGCCGGCTTTAGCACCCTGTACACGTTTTGATACATCTCCTCTAAATCTGTAATCCAGGTATGGGTGCCGTTGGACGTATAAACCAGGTCAAAACTGCCGTCTTCCATCTGTAAAAGATGTGTGGTATCATCACAGACGAAACGGATTCCAAGGTTTAATCTGTCTGCAATTTCCCGTGCATGCTCCAACTGCCTCTCGCTGATATCAGCAGACGTAACCGCCGCCCCCGACAGTGCAAAGGCAAAGGCGGCATGGTTGTCTCCGCTCGACGGCAGCAGCACTTTCTTCCCGCGCAAATCCGGCAGATACTTGTTTATCAGCTGATATACAGAAGGATGGAAGGCGCCGGACGGGTTCGCGGCCAGTTCCCCGATTTTTTCCTCTGTCCTCAGGGACTGGTACCAGTCCGAATCCGCGGTTTCATTCCAACTGTCTCTGACCTGCTTCAGCCGTTCATTCATTTCAGGGCCTCCTCGTTTCATCAATTCAGAAATTGTCAAAAAATAGCTGATACAAAACTTGCTGAACCGTTCCGCCCGGCGTGGTTGGTAAATTAACGATTACATTCAATCCCCCTCCGCCGCCAGCAGTCCCGCCAGCACCGGCAGCGTAGCCATAAGCGGAAAGATATACCGCATCTGCACCACCGGCCCCAGAAGCATGGTTCCCATATACAGCAGCGGAAACAGGCAGAATACCGCCTGCTTTTTCCGTTTCAGGTACAGATATGCAGCGAACAGGAGGCACACACCCCACACATAGAAGGCGCACTTGAAGACCACGGAAACTACCGGCCAGTCATAATACGCATTTGCACTGACGATGTTTTCCAGCTGCTTCTCCAGCCAGGGGAACCTGGATTCATGCAGAATCTCCGGTCCGTTTTCTATGACGGCGGAATTGTAGGTGTAGATGGTGCCCATCCGCTCCTCCGCCCCGTATCCCAGGCATTCCGCGTAAGACCTGTCATCCCAGAACCAGTAGCCCCTGGTCAGCTCCAGAAAAGCGTCAATGTATTCATTGGGGTACTGCATTCCCAGCTGCAGCCAGTCCTTCAGAACCTGGCCCGTATTCCCCTCCCAATTGGAATGGAAAGTGGTCACCCCCACGGATGCCTTCACGGTATCCGAAATGGGAGGATTGTAGCTTTTCCAGTCTTCCGCCAGGACATAGCGATTAAGCATCTGCCAGGTCTTTCGGTCCAGTTCGTCCCCATGGTAGAATCCCACCCGGGCAAACTGCTGAATGGGTACGCTGAACATCTCCACTTTGGGCGATTCCAGCTCTGTTCCAAGAGCCGCCCTGATTCCCGCCGCCATGCCCCTTCCCCCTGCCACCAGCAGAACGCAGAGAAGGAGCACCCGCAGCTTTTCCCTCCTGGCGGCAAAGATGAACCAGAATACGCCGAATACAGCCACCGCATAAATACAGTTATTGCGGAACTGTATCATCACACATCCCTCCAACAGCAGCAGCAAATCCAGAATCCACTGCTTCCTTCCCCCGCTGAAGAAAAAACGCTCCGCCAGCAACAGGACAAATACCAGAAACAGGATGGTAAAAAGCACGTCTTTTGTGGTACATACCACCATAACGGAATTCAGGGGAAACACACCGAAAAACAGAACGCCTGCCGCCGGGATCCACTTCTTTCCCGCTGCCCGGTACAGAAAGAGCACCGCCCAGGCGGCGGCCAGGGAATAAAGAAGCATCTGTAACAGGGCCATGCACGCCATTCCCGTCTGGATGTTCCCCAGCAGATTTCCCACCTGGAGAAAAAGCCAGATTACCCAGGTGTGGGCCAGGGGCTGGTAGGGCCAGAACCAGACGAATCCTTTATAGGCCTCATTAATCTGCCTGTGAAAATCGTAGGACATTACTATGGGATAATAGGCAAGCCAGACGGGAACCAGACACAGAAACAGGGCCAGTGCGGTGATCCAGTATACTTTTCCGCTCTTCCAGCGCCTGCCGGACTTTTCCGGTTTCCAGTCCCCCGCTTTCTCTATGCCCTGAAAAAGCAGGTTCCCAAAGGGAAAGACAGCTATGCCCAGGCACGCGCCCCTAAACAGGATCAGTCCCTTTCCCCGGAATCCGCTCTCCGTCATTCCGTTTGTCTGAAGCTGGTATCCCAAAATCATGGAAACCGAAAAAAGAAAGCTTAGCGCCGCAGCCCAGCGGATTCTGCGCCTGCGCTGCTTCTCATCCGGCAGGCTGTCCAATCCCTTTTCCGTCCACTGCACCAGAAGGAACAGGACTGCCGCCACGGGAATACTCATCACGGAAAAGGACGCCCTCTCCAGTCCCGCCGCCTCACCCAGGCAGCAGACCCCGTAGGTTCCCAACAGTGCCTGAAGCACCGGAAATACTTTTTCCTGTCCCCTTAAACGTTTTATCAGTTTCATAGTCTCCACCCGATCATTTTATATATTTTTCCAACTGGCGGCATACTTCCCTCACGTCAATGGGTTTTGCCACATGGGCGTTCATCCCGCAGTCAAGGCATTTCTTCACGTCCTCGGAAAAAGCGTCCGCAGTCATGGCTATAATGGGAAGGGATGAATCCTCCCGGTCCATGGCCCGGATGGCCTGGGTAGCCTGATAACCGTTCATCACAGGCATGCGGATATCCATCAGTATCGCATCGTAGTAATGAACCGGGGACTGCTCGAATCTCTCCACACATGCCTGTCCGTTTTCTGCCCATTCCAGCTCCAGTCCCAGGGCTGAAAGCAGCTCATAAGCAATCTCCCAGTTTATGTCGTTATCTTCCGCCAGCAGAACCCGCTTTCCTGCCAGCTCCCCGCCCTCTGTCCTTACCTGTGTATTCTGCTTCCCCTCCCGGACCGCCGTATCCGCAAAAGGCTGAAGGCCGTAATACAGGGTGGATTTAAACAGAGGCTTTGCAATAAAACCGGTAACGCCCGCCGCACGGGCTTCCTCCTCGATCTCGCTCCAGTCATAGGCGGATATCAGCAAAATGGGAATATCCTCCCCATAAAGCCCGCGAATCTCACGTGCCGTAGCAATACCGTCCTTTCCGGGCAGTTTCCAGTCAAGCAGGATGACATGATAATCATTTATTTTACCCCGGCGCTCCTTCACTTTCCGGATAGCCTCTTCCGCATTCAGGCACCAGTCCGGGGAGACGCCGATGGACTTCAGGGATGCCACCGCGCTCTCGCACAGCTGCTCGTCGTCATCCACCACCAGCATGTTCCAGTTGGGAAGCACCATGTCTGCTTCCTGAACCGTCGCCTTTAACATATCCAGCTCCACATGGAACTTGCTTCCCCTGCCCAGCTCGCTCTCCACATAGATCCTGCCTTCCATGGCATCCACAATATACTTTGTGATGGCCATTCCGAGGCCTGTCCCCTCCGTCTTCTGAACCCTGGCCGTATCTTCCCTGCTGAAGGAATCGAATATCTTCTCCTGATACTCCTGTGACATCCCGATTCCGTTGTCCTTCACCACCAGGTGCGTCCTCACATAATCCTCTCCCCTGGGGGAGGGTTCCTCGTACAGCGAGACATTGATGGTGCCTCCTTCCGGGGTAAACTTCACAGCATTGCCCAGCAGGTTGATCATGACCTGATTCAGCCTGACGCTGTCACAGCACACATTTTCAAATGAGATATCGTGTATAAACACATCAAAGCGCTGCTTCTTCGCCTTTACCTGGGGCTGTACGATATTCACAATGCTGTCCATCACTTCCCTCAGGGAAACCTGGTCCATATTCAGGGTCATTTTGCCGCTCTCGATCTTGGACATATCCAGCACGTCATTGATCAGCCCCAGCAGGTGTTTGCTTGACAGGGCGATTTTGCGCAGACAGTTCTGCACCTGCTCCATATTGTCCATATTAGCAATGGCAATGGTGGTCATTCCCACTATGGCGTTCATGGGGGTGCGGATGTCATGGCTCATATTGGACAGGAACTCGCTCTTTGCCCTGTTGGCATGCTCGGCTTCCTTTCTGGCAGTCTCAGCCGCCCTGCGCTCCTGCTCCGCCGTTTCCTTGGCCTGTTTCAGCGCCAGCATCTGATGTTTTGAGATCCGGAAGCTCTGGGCAAATATCAGCAGCAGTGACGCTATGATAATGACGCATACCAGATATACCATGTTGGTCCAATCCTGACCCATCTGAGAGATAAGCATATTGATGGAATTCAGGGGAAGAATCGTCACCAGATACCATTCGCTGTAGGGCAGGCTCACGCAGTAGAGATGGCACCTTGAATCCGCCCCGCTCAAAACCGCGGAATAATCCCGGCTGCCCTCCATGGCCGTCTTCAATTCCCTGGCGTACTTTTCGCCGAAAGTAGTCTCCACATTTTCCAGGTAATTTCCATTGGGCAGCGTGCTGTTTCTTATTACATAACTGCCGTCCTTCCGGATGACATAGGAATCCACAAGGGCGGTGTTTTCATCCAGAAACAACAGATTGCTCATATATTCCGCCGAAAGGCCGCCCACAAGCCCGACGCTCCTCCCGCCGTCCTCCATTTCACAGTCATAGGGTACTCCCAACAGCACAATCCTGTTCCCCTCCGGATCCATTGAAACGGCTATCTTCTCTTCCCCATCCCCGATCCCCTGTAAAAAAGGTTCCGGCTCGATCGTTTCAACCGTACCGCCGTAGATCACTTCCGCCCTGCCGTCGCCGGAATAAAGGGCCAGATAACAAAACCCCCTGGCTCTGGCGCTGTACTCCAGCTCCCGCATCAGTTCATCCCTGTCCTCCCCGTCCGGCAGGTTGGTATCCGCAATGGCGCTTACCTGGGAAAGCCGCAGACCGATGGTGGTCTCATAGTGCAGGACAATCTGCTCATTCATACCGGTCATGTAGACCTTGCCCACTTCCTCAATGGTATCTGAACTTTTTTTATTCATATATCTTGACAGCATTGTAAACAACCCTACTATCAAAATTGTAACTCCGATTAAGCTGACAATCAGAAAAAAGATTGCTTTCTCTTCCCTTCTCTCTTTTTTCATCCCCTGATTTCCTCCTAAAATACACAAACCACAAATAATCCCGCCCGTACCATGAAATCATTATAGCATCTTCCGGTTTAAACATCAACTAACAAAATAGCGCGAAACATGAACTTTCTCGGTTCTGTTTCGCGCCTCTCCTGCGGAAGATGGGACTTGAACCCACACGGCATTGCTGCCACAAGATCCTTAGTCTTGCTCGTCTGCCAATTCCGACACTTCCGCCTGTGCCTTGCACAAGTGTTATAGTAACATCATATTCATAAAAAGTCAATTCTTTTTTTATAATTTCCCTCAAATTTTTCGGGGCCGCTGCTTCCCACGAAGCCGCCGAGACAGAACGCTCCCGGCAGGCAGCTGTTTTCAGAGGCGGCAGGAAGCCGCATTTTCCCCGGATTCCTGCCGCACCGCCGTCCCTCAGCCTTCCCTCACTCGGCCAGATACATTTTCAGGCCGTCCTCAGCCATCTGAACCGTATCCTCCAGGGACTGTTCCCCGCTTAAGTATCCCCCGAGTACCTCTGCCAGCACCTCCCGTATCTTTTCGTCCTCCTTCACCGGCCTGTCAAGCCCTCTGCAGACTGCAACCAGTCTGTCCGCCATCTCCGGCGAAAAATCAAGGATTCTGAACTCCACATATCCTCCTTCCGCCAGAATCTCTGTCTCCGCCTCCGCTTCTGACCTGTCGCTGTGGGCCGCTTTCTCCAGAGCCGCCGTATTTACCGGAAATCCCCCGTAGGAATCGGTAAGCTGGACGTCCTCCGACAGCGCAAAGCGCAGAAAGTCCCTGGCCGTATCCTTGTAGCTGCTCTTTACACAGATTCCCGTCTGCACCATGGGTACAAAACAGTTTTCAAAAGCCGCGAAGTCGCCCTTAATGTAGTCCATTATGGCCAGGGGCATCATCACGTTGTTAAACCCTTCCGCCTCCTCAAAGGCAAGCCGGGCCTCCGATGCCAGCCTCCAGACATTATAAGCCTTCTCGTCCTTGTCCCTGCTTTCCAGAATCCCGCAGTTGTCCCCGATCGCCTTCAGGTATTCCAGGTACTTTCCCAGCACCTCCCTGTCAAGCTGTTTCCCCGATACGATACTGCCGCAGAAATAGGGATAAAATCTGTCCACCAGTTCCGTCACGGTGAGCGGACCCATATAACTGGAGTCCTTCCCTTCCAGGAAATCCGCAAGTGTCTCCATGGATGCCATGTCCGCGGCAGTGATATCCCTTCCCACCGCCATGTTGAATGCAAATTCCAGGGGAACCACATATCTGCATCCGTCCTCCCCCGCATAGCCGGAGGTTATATTTGCCAAAACCTCCCCCTTCTCCTCCGCTTCCCTGACCAGACCGTCAATGTCCTCCAGGAGTCCCTTCTCCACATAGGAGTCCATGTCCAGGTGGTCCATCACCAGAATGTCCGGCGCTTCGTCCCCCATGAGCATGGTATTGAGCTTCTGATAGACCTCGTTATAATCCGTCTCGTCATAATAGTACTTGGGATAGGCATATTCTATGGAAATCATCACATCCGGATGCTCCCTGTGGTACAGGGCTGCGGCCTGTGTCAGAAGATTGCTTTCCCGGACGGTATACAGTTTCAAGTTCTTTGTCACCTCGATTACCGCATCGGGGTCGTACTCGTAGTACCTCAGGACAGAACCTCCGTCCGACTTCCGGAACAGGGCATATATCCTCCCGTCCCCGGCGGAGGCAAGCCCCGTACACCAACGATCCGACAGGCTAAAATCCGTCTCGGACACCTCCATAAGCTTCTCCCATACGGCGCCGTCTTCCGCAGAGAGGTCCACGCTCCCCCTGAAAATCCCTTCCCCGCCTGCTGCCACCAGTGTGCCGTCCCTGCCGGGCCAGACCCACACGCCTCCGCTTCCCCAGGGAAGGCGGATCACGGAAGTCTCCTTACCCTCCCCGCGTCTCTCCAGGGTAATACCGGAAGCATCATCCCCGTACCTGGAGCTGAGCCAGAGATTCTCCCCGTCCGACAGTACTTCGTCATACTGGCGGGTGACATCCTCCGTTTTCAGCACACTGCCGTCCCGGCTGTCCAGGAAATCCAGCGAAAGAGGGGAAACTGCCGCCAGAGTTCCGTCGTCAAGAGCCGCAATTCCCACCGGGGATTCATACCCGCCCCAGTCCTCGTTAAGTGTCATCCATTTCCCCGGGGTAATCTCAAGGGCCTCCCCGTTTTCCTCCCTCCACAAATGCGCCCTGTAGTCCTCCTCCCCCTCCGCAGTGTATCCTGCGTAAAAACAGGCGCCGCTTTCCGTGCAGAGCAGGCGGGCCTCCATCCACTCCCCCGAAACAGGCAGGGCCAGATTCCCCATCCAGTCCCCGGTCACGTCGGCAAATCCCTCCTCCTGCAGTTCCCATTCCCGGAACACGGTTTTTCCTTCCTCCTGTCCAGATGCCAGCAGGTGTACCGTATCCCCTGCGGTAAAAAGCTGTCTCACCGTCCAGCCCTCGGGCTGTTCCGGCAGCGCCTCCTCCCTCTCCACGTATCTTCCCCTTGCCTCTTCTGTTCCTTCCCCGTTTCCCGGGTGCATCCTGCCGTCATCCCCTTTTCCGCATCCCGCCGAAATACCCGCCACTGCCACCATGCACAGAAGCGCCGCGGCATACCTTTTCCCTTTCATGCTTTTCCTCCTCGTTCATCCTCTCTCCAAAGGTTACCTGATTATTTTTGCACATCCCGGTATCCGGTTTCTTAAGGAAATATTAACGGTCTGCTCAG
>CAJTSY010000013.1:5724-45073 GCA_910578995.1 uncultured Acetatifactor sp. | reverse complement strand
ATTAATGTTTTAAAGGGTAAACATCCCGCCCTCCGTCCTTCACCGATGCCGCCAGGCCTCCGTCCTCCACGGAGATTTCAATGGTGTCATCCGCCTCCACGGCATCCTCCAGGATCATCTTTGCCGCCAGGGTCTCCACATATTTCTGGACATAGCGTTTCAGGGGGCGCGCGCCGTATACCGGGTCGTAGGCATTCTCCACGATAAAGTCCACCGCGCCTTCCGTCAGTTCCAAGTGCAGGTCCCTGTCCGCCAGGCGCCTGTTCAGATCCGCAATAATCAGTTTTATGATGCCGCCGATATTCTCTTTGGTCAGGGGCTTGAACAAAATGGTCTCGTCCAGGCGGTTCAGGAATTCCGGCCTGAAATGTCCTCTGAGATCCTGCATCACGGCCTCCTCCGCCTTCGGGTCTATGGCGCCGTCCGGACCGATCCCTTCCAGAAGGTAGCCTGCACCGATATTGGACGTCATGATCAGGATGGTATTCTTGAAATCCACGGTCCTGCCCTGAGAATCCGTGATCCGACCGTCATCCAGTACCTGCAGGAGCACATTGAACACATCCGGGTGGGCCTTCTCTATCTCGTCGAACAGCACCACGCTGTAAGGTTTTCTCCTCACCGCTTCCGTCAGCTGTCCGCCCTCCTCATATCCCACATATCCGGGAGGCGCCCCGATGAGCCTGGACACGGAGTACTTCTCCATGTACTCGCTCATGTCGATGCGCACCATGTTGTTCTCGTCGTCGAAAAGCGCGGCCGCCAGGGATTTCGCCAGTTCCGTCTTTCCCACACCCGTGGGGCCCAGGAAGAGGAAGGAACCGATGGGTTTCGAGGGATCCTTGATACCGGCCTTAGAACGTATGATGGCCTCCGTGACCTTGGTGACGCCTTCGTCCTGTCCCACCACCCTTCTGTGGAGCTCCTCGTCCAGATGCAGTGTCTTGTTCCGCTCGCTCTCCGTCAGCTTCGCCACCGGAATGCCGGTCCAACGGGAGATGATCCTGGCGATCTCCTCGTCGGACACCTTCTCCCTCACCAGGGACAGATCCCTGGCGCCTGCCTGCTCCTCCTGCTCCAACTGCTTCTTCAGGGCCGGCAGGGTGCCGTAGCTGAGTTCCGCCGCCTTCTCCAGATTTCCCTCCATCTGGGCAAGTTGTATCTCACTGTTCACGCCGTCTATCTGCTCGCGCAATTTCGATAATTTGTCCACGGAGGCCTTCTCGTTGTCCCACTGGGCCTTTCTGGACGCAAATTCTTCCTTCTGCTCCGCCAGTTCCCTCTGGAGATCCGCAAGCCGCTCCTGGCTCAGTTTATCGTCCTCCTTCTTCAGGGCCGCCTCCTCGATCTCCATCTGCATGATCCTGCGCTGCAGTTCGTCCAGTTCCGTGGGCATGCTGTCCAGTTCCGTCTTGATCAGGGCACAGGCCTCGTCCACCAGGTCTATGGCCTTGTCCGGCAGGAACCGGTCGGAGATATACCGGTTGGAAAGCACCGCGGCGCTGACCAGGGCGTTGTCCATGATCTTCACGCCGTGGTAGACCTCATAGCGCTCCTTAATGCCCCTGAGGATGGAAATGGTATCCTCCACAGTGGGCTCCTCCACCATCACGGGCTGGAACCGCCGCTCCAGGGCCGCGTCCTTCTCGATATACTGCCTGTATTCGTCAAGGGTGGTGGCGCCGATGCAGTGAAGCTCCCCACGGGCCAGCATGGGCTTTAACATATTTCCGGCATCCAGGGCCCCGTCCGTCTTGCCTGCCCCCACGATGGTGTGCAGTTCGTCAATGAACAGGATGATCTGGCCGTCGCTGTTCTTCACATCCTCCAACACCGCCTTCAGGCGCTCCTCAAATTCACCCCGGTATTTTGCCCCCGCCACCAGGGCACCCATGTCCAGGGCAAAGATTTTCTTGTCCTTCAGCCCCTGGGGCACGTCCCCGCGCACGATTCTCTGGGCCAGGCCTTCCACCACCGCGGTCTTGCCCACCCCGGGTTCCCCGATAAGCACGGGATTGTTTTTCGTCTTCCTGGAGAGAATGCGGATCACGTTGCGGATCTCCGTATCCCTTCCGATGACGGGATCCAGTTTCTGGTTCCTGGCTTTCTCCACCAGTTCCTGGCCGTATTTCTCCAGGGTGTCATAGGTCGCCTCCGGATTGTCGCTGGTCACCCGCTGATTTCCCCTGACCGTGGACAGGGCCTGGAGGAAACGCTCCCTGGTGATGCCGTACTCTTTCCAGATCTGGGCAATCTCCCGGTTGGGATTCTTAATCATGGCCAGGAACAGATGCTCCACGGACACATACTCATCCCCCAACTGCTTCGCCTCGTCCTCGGCGTTTACCAGCACCTTGTTCAGATCAGCCCCCACATAGACCTTGCCCCCCTGGACCTTGGTACGCTTTGCCACGGACTTTTCCACCCGGTCCACGAAATGTTCCTTCTGGATCTCCATCTTCTCAATGAGCTTCAGGATCAGGCTGTCCTCCAGCTTCAGCAGGCTGTAGAGCAAATGCTCCTGCTCTATCTCCTGATTCCCATACTCATAGGCCAGTTTCTCACAGCCCTCCACGGCCTGCATGGACTTCTGTGTAAATTTCTGTATATTCATTCTGCCCCTCCTGTCTTAAAAAAGCGTCGCGGTTTCTCATTTCCCCACCTGTTCTATAACCACTATAACACCTTTTATACAGAAATCAATTAAAAAATCATAAACATTTTCTCAAACAAATAAAAATCCCTGCCGGCCCAGTCTGATTTTAAACCGGACGAAGATCCCGCTACTGCTTCAGCACCTGGGCGATCTTCTCGATCATCTCATCCTCCTTCAGGCGGAACTTGATCTCCACCCTCCTGGAAGCCTCCATGTCGATCTCCCCGGTAGAATTTCCCATGGCGTCCTTCTTATAAATAGGATTGCTGAAGGAACGGCCGTTTACTGTCAGCAGCCCCCTGAGCTGTTCGATCTCCGCCTCGCTTAAACCGTTCCGGGAATCCAGACAGAACTTTGCCACGGAATAGGCCCTCCCGTGGGACAACTCCATATTCATCTCATAGCTGCCGTCCGTGTCCGTGTGTCCTTCGATAATGATCTCCGCGATATATTCCCGGAACTGATCCTGCAGCAGCACCCCCAGATACATGGGAATGATCTCCCTGAGCGTATTCTGGCTGTCCGCCGACAGGGCCGCGCTACCGTAGCGGAACAGCACATCCGAGGAAAATGTGATGGATCCCGTCTGGGCATCCACGCTCATGGAGGAATTGTTAAAGGCAGACTGCAGGGCTCCGATGATATCCGTCCTGATGCCCACGATATTTTCCAGTTCCTGCCTGGTGGCAGTCAGCTCGTTCCTGGCATTCTCAATCTCCAGATAGGCCTTGTTCAGCTCGTCCTGGGTCAGGGCGGCATTGGCATAGGCCTGCTGCAGTTCCGCCAGGGAATTCTCCAATTCCCTGTTGGACTGCTCTATGGCCGCCCGGTACTCCTCCAGATCCGCCCTTGCGTCTTCCAGCTCCTTTCTGGCATTCTCCAGCTCCTGCCTGGCCGTCCCCAGGCTGTTCTGGGACTGCTCCAGATCCACGGTCTTCTGTTTGTAAATGGCCAGGGTAATGGCGATGATCAGCACAAAGATCAGCAGAAGCGCCGCCATCATGTCCGAATAGGACTGCCAGTAGCTGTGCTCGCCGAAAGCTTCTCTGTATCTCCTTCTATTTCCTCTTCTCATAGATATCCCTCATCTGTTCAAAGGTGTGAAGCTGCGTGCTCACATCACGGCTGATCTCCTGGAAAGCGGCGTTTATATCCTCTTTCTGATTCTTCATTTCCTCTGCCAGTATCTCCTGGCGCTCCATCAGCAGGTTCATGGAATCCTGCATACTCCGATTGGATTCCACCAGGGCATTGGCCGCCTCCAGAAGGATACGGCTGCTCTCCGCGTTGGACGCCTGCGTCTGGGCTGCCGCCCTCAAAGTGGCGCCCAGTTCCCTGAATTCCGTGTTCATTTCAGTGTGCAGCTGCTTCAGGTACGCCTGGGACATCTGTTCCAGACTTTTCGTCTGTTCCGCCGACTGCCCTTTTGCCACCTCCAAAATCTGCTTCATATAGCTTGCCAGGTTTGCCTGGTATACCAGCATGGCGGCTGTATTCTCGTCGCTGCTCCCTGTCTGGGGCGGCATGGCGCACTGGCGGAAGGTGTGCAGAAAATAATCCAGCTTTTCATAGGCATCCGCCATAATGCTCCGGTACACGAAATTAAAAACCAGTGAAAATATAATACCGTACACAGATGTGTGAAACGCCACCTTCATGCCGGACAGAAGAGGTCCCACGTTATCGGAAATAGTATAGATGTCATCTCCGCTGAAGGAACCCAGTCCCAGGGAAAGGCCGATAAAAGTTCCCAGAATCCCCAGTCCTGTCATTGTCCCGGCGATACCGGAATTGAAATAATTGCTTCCCACCTTGTCCAGAAGTTCCTCGTTGATATAGTCCTCTATATCGCAGGAATTCCTGCTTTTCACACGCATCTTGAACTTCCCGAAAGCTTCTTTCAGGTTTTTCTCTTCGAAAAAGCCCTTGTCGTCCTCAAGGGAGCTCCATATATTCTGGTTTCCGTTTTCCTTATACCCTGTCACCAGATCGGCCGACGCGTCCTCCAGTTCGTCCGTAAGACGGTTAAGCCGTAAAAAACTGGCAATGGAGATCACAAACAGAATTCCAATGATCCCCAGAAAAATGCCATTGATCATCAGGTTGCTGACAGACGCCACTTCACCCGTAAACACGCCGTTGACATACATGACGAAAGCCACCATGGCAAAATAGGCGATAAATAAGATATAATATAATCTGCTCTTCATTTGTCCCTCTCAATCCTCCTGTCTGCGCCGGCGCACACCCGGAACTTCTTCTGCAGCACGCGCCGGCTTCAGGACAATCCCTGTGAATCCGCCGCTATTTCACGGCAATTCCAGTGACCTCGTATCCGGCTTCTTTGACCGCTCCGGTCAATTCCTGATCCGTGACCTCCCCCGTCATCTCCACAGTAGCTGTTTTCTCCTCCAGGCTCATGGTGACGCCGCTTACGCCAGGCACAGCCTCCAGGGCCTTCTGTACCCTTCCCGTACAATGTGCGCACATCATTCCTTCAATCGTCATTACCTTTGTCATACTCTTTTTCCTTTCCGCCGGAATTGCTCCCGTGCCTGTTATTTTTTCCTTTTCTTCCGGCAAGGTCTTCCCTGCCGTACCCGGCCTGCTTGCCCGGCTCCCTGGCTCTGCAGCATCCCCTGCCTGGCCGCTCCGGTCAGGACATGTAAATTTCGCTGCTTTGTCCCCGCCTGAACCGCCCTCACAAGTCCCCGACGCGTCCGCCAAGGTTCCGCCTGCCGGAATTTCTGCCGTATCCGCACCGGTTCCAGCTGCCCTGCGGAATCCGCTCTTAAATCCCCTCAGCCGCAGTGCGTTTCCCACCACGCAGATACTGCTCAGGCTCATGGCGGCAGCGCCGAACATGGGATTCAGCCGTATCCCAAATAAAGGATACCACACTCCAGCCGCTAAGGGAATACCTATTGCGTTATAAAAAAAGGCCCAGAACAGATTTTGTTTGATATTCCGGATCACCATCCTGCTCAGCCGGACCGCAGTCACCGCATCCCTCAGATCGCTCTTCATCAGGATGATATCAGCGCTTTCCATGGCCACATCCGTGCCTGCGCCGATAGCCATACCCACGTCCGCTGCCGCAAGGGCCGGCGCATCATTGATCCCGTCGCCGATCATGGCCACCCTGTGGCCCTCCTCCCTCAGACTTCTGATCTTTTTCTCCTTATCCTGGGGCAGCACTTCCGCCACCACCTCCTGGATGTCCATGCGCTTTCTCACCGCTTCCGCAGTACGCCGGTTGTCTCCGGTGAGCATAACCACATGAATCCCCATCTCATGGAATTTACGGATCGCCTCCCTGGATGTCTCCTTCACCTGGTCCGCAACACCGATCATGCCCAGGAAACGTCCTTCCTCTGCCACCAGGAGCGGAGTCAGGCCCTCGTCCGCAAGAGATGCGATGCTCTGCCGTACCATGGGAGAAATGCTGATTCCATTCTCCTCCAGGTATGCCTGGTTGCCCACCAGATACCGCGTGCCTTCCCTGGCTCCCGCATCCCTGCGCTCCCGCACCGCGCTGCGTTTCGCTTCCTTTCTCCCGAAAATGTCTCCCGTCTCCCCGCGGATTTCATTCCCGCACCCATCATTCGCCGTACCCTTTCCCGCAGGGCAAATCTCCGTGACGGATACAGGCCCGTCCCCCTGCGCAACCATACGCCCGGGATCCAGATCCTGGCCCAGCACGGCTTCCACCCCCCTGCCGAACACTGCCTTAAAGTCCCTGATCTCCGGTATGGGCAGGTTCAGGGAGGAAGCATGTTCCACAACGGCCTCTGCCAGAGGATGTTCGCTTTTTTTCTCCAGTGCGGCGGCTATCCTCAGCATGGTCTCCACTGACATATCCGGTGCGCACACGCTGACCTCCATACAGGTAAGGCGGCCCGCCGTTATGGTGCCCGTCTTATCCATCACCACTGTATCGATATCCCTGGCCTGCTGCAGGGCCTCTCCGGACTTGATCAGGATACCGTTCCCCGCGCCCACTCCGGTTCCCACCATAATGGCCACCGGGGTAGCCAGGCCCAGGGCGCAGGGGCAGGATATCACCAGCACCGCTATGGCCGTGGATATGGCAAACTCCGCCCCGGCCCCGGCAAGAAGCCACACCGCCAGAGTCACCAGGGCGATGCAGATAACCACAGGCACAAACACACCCGCCACCTTATCCGCAAGCTGGGCGATGGGAGCCTTGCTTGCCCCCGCCTCCTCCACCAGGCGGATGATCTGGGACAGGGTGGTATCCTCCCCCACCCTGTCTGCCCGGCATTTTAGAAATCCCGCCTTGTTCACCGTGGCAGACACCACTTTATCCCCCGCGCGTTTCTCCACGGGAATGCTTTCCCCGGTGATGGCCGCCTCGTCCACACTGGAACTTCCCTCCACCACCGTGCCGTCCACGGGTACCAGCTTTCCGGGTTTCACCAGGAAGATATCCCCACGACAGAGTTCCTCCGTGGGAACTTCCTCCTCCCGGCCGTCCTCCCGCAGCACCACGGCGGTCTTGGGCGACAGGTCCATGAGCTTTGTAATGGCCTCGCTGGTCTTCCCCTTTGAACGGCTCTCCAGATATTTCCCCACCGTGATCAAAGTCAGGATCATTCCCGCGGACTCGAAATACAGATCATGGGAATAGTGTTCTACCAAAGCCTGGTCCCCGTGTCCCAGCCCGAAGCTGATGCGGTACATGGCAAACACACCATAGGCAACGGCAGCCGACGCCCCCAGCGCAATCAGGCTATCCATATTGGGGCTTAAATGCCCCAGCGTCCTGAAACCCACCGTGAAAAACTTCCGGTTCACATACAGGATCGGCAGTACAAGGAGCAGCTGTGTCATGGCAAAGGTCATGGCGTTTCCGTTTCCATGCAGATACCTGTGTATAAAACCGGGAATGGGAAGCCCAAACCATTCATTATACATATGGTACATCGCCACATACATCAGCGGCAGCAGAAAAGCGACGGAGATCCCCAGTCTCCATTTCATCGCACGGGCTTCCTCCCTGGCCTTCTGCTCCACACTGTGCCTGCCTGCTCCTTCCCCGCCGCGCCGTTCGCCCGGGGTGCGGTCCGGCCTCTCCATAGCTCTGGCCCCATAACCCGCCTTCTCCACGGCAGACACGATCTCCTCCCCGCTTATCTTCTTTTCATCATAAACCACATCCATGCTCTCTGTGAGCAGATTCACGGAGACGTTTTCCACCGCCTCCAGTTTCCCCACTGCCTTTTCCACATGGGAAGAACATGCCGAACAGGTCATGCCTGTTATACAATAACGTTCCTTCACAATTACACCGCACCCTTTCCTCTATCCCGGCCTCCTGCGCCAATCACTTCAGCTTCTTCAGCAGATCCACTGTCTCGCCTACCACCGCAAGGTTGCCTTTCCTGATCTCCTCTGCCACACAAGTCTCCATATGTTCCTGCAGAATTTGATATGCAAATGACTGCAATGCGCTTTCCGCAGCCGCCACCTGTACGAGGATATCCCCGCAGTAGCGGTTCTCATCAAGCATTTTGCCGATGCCGTTCAACTGCCCCGTAATCCGGCTCAAACGGTTTTTCAGCTGCCGCAGTTCCTCCGTCCTACGGGGCGTGGCTTTCTGATGACAAACGCAGGGCGGTTCTCCCGAAACCGCGTCGTATTCGTTTTTCGTAGTATTTCCCTCCATCCTTTTTCTATCCTTTCTGCTTTTTCCTCATTTTCCCTGAATCGCCCAGAGCGCATTCACACGCTCTGACTTCCGCCGGCTATGTCAGTTCCGCCTGCAAGACACAAATACCCCATAGGGGTATCTGTAATCCACGATTACAGAATATACCCCCACAGGGTATTTGTCAAGTGTCATTTGAAAATCAATTCATTTTGGGTGCGTCAGCTTCCGTGAACCGCGAAGCCGTGAACAGTAACCGCCTGTCCGGAAGGCTCCAGTATCTGCAGTATCTCCTCCCCTGCCGCCACACGGTCCCCGGCGGTCATGCGCACTTCCCCGCCATAGCAGAAATGTTCCACACAGACGGACACCTCAACGGACACGCCTTCCTCCTCCAGTCCCCGGCGGTCAAATTCCAGAAGCAGTTTTCCCTTCTCAACCACTTCATTCTGAAGTACCCTTGGGCGGTAAAACCTGGCCAGCAGATCATCCTCCCCGCACCCGGCCTGGATATAGATTTCCGCCCCGAACTCCGTGGTAAACAGGAAGGCGCTGCCCATGGGGTACAGTCTGCTTACTTTGCCGTCCGCAGGAGCATAGAGCCGGTCACTGTGAGGATGGATCACCATTGTCGGATGTTCCCCTTCCTTCTGGAGAAGCACTTCCCCTGTCACAGGGCTTGCCAGGGACCAGGACGGCCTCCCGTCCTCCTGAGAGCGGTCCCTTCTGCGCCGGCCCTGCTTTCCGGATTCCGCCTGCCGGCTGTCCCTTCCCTCTTCCGTCTCGCCTTCATCCGTGTCCCACAGTCCGTACATGGAAATCCTTCCGGCCATAAATCCCACCACAAGGGCAGTCATCATCCACATGATACCCATCAACATCCCAAAATACCTCCTTTTACCTTTTAGGAAAGTCCGTCGCCAGACGGACATGGAATCAATAAGGTGCCAACGGCACTTTTTTATTCCTTCCCTACCAGGTTTTCCCTGTTCGATAAATCATATGCATAATTTTTTCAAAAATAGGTTGACATTTGTTATCGGGTAGTGGTATACTGCAACCGTATTCTAAATGAAAGTCATTGAACTCACATGTTTTTGTAAGTCACAGTTACTTTTAATGTTGGTTTACAAAAATGTGTATTTTTTTGCCGTGATTTAGAATCCTATTAACCTTACAAATTATATAAAGGAGGTACCAAAATGAATAACGGTACAGTAAAATGGTTTAATGCACAGAAGGGCTACGGCTTCATCACAAATGATGCCAGCGGAGAGGAAGTATTTGTACATTTCTCTGCTATCAATGCAGACGGCTTCAAGTCCCTTGAGGAAGGTCAGAAGGTTACTTTCGATACCGAATGCGATCCTCAGAACAGCAGCAAAATCCGCGCTACCAACGTTACCGTAGTAGCTTAACTGCTCTTTTTTGCAACCAGAACACATGAAAAGCACCGGGGGAGTCGCCCCGGTGTCTTTTGTGCGCTCCGCCGTCAGCAGGCCCTGCGGAAGCCTGCCCTGCAGCAGTCCGCCTCCTAGCAGTCTGCCTTGTAGCAGTCTACCTTGTAGACAGGAATTCATATTCCCTTCTTGCCTGCTGGTCATCCGGATAATTATTCAGGTAGTTCCCCATCAGCAGATATGCCTGGGTATACTCCCCCAGACGCTCGTAAGCCACGATTTCATTAAAGGCCAGGGTCTGCATCATAGTGGTGTTCTCAAGCTGCATGCCTGCCTGGAATGCCTCCAGCGCCTTTCTGTACTCACCCCGGGTCATCTCGCAGAGCCCCAGCTGGTTGTATATCTCCGCATTTCCCTCGTTTTTCTCCAGATAACCGGTGTACACATTTACTGCATAGTTGTAGTCTCCTGTGGCCTCATAAGCCCTTCCCAGATAAAGGCAGCTCTCCGGTCCGCCCTTTTCCCTTGCCTCCTCCAGGTCAAGGTAGGCATTCTGGTATTCCCCCAGGTAATAATAGATCCTGCCACTGGCATATTTGTCCATTTCCTTGTCCCCGGATTCCAGGGCCTCCCTCAGGTATGCCTGGCCGTCTTCCCGGTGCCCGTAATAGTCAAGCACCTCATAGATCTCTATCAGCCTGTCATAATTCTGCTCGTCCATGGAAATCACCCTGTCAAAGTCCCCCATGGCATTCTCATAGTCGCCCAGGACCAGGCGCACGTTTCCCCGCAGGAAATAGGCATCCTCCTCACCGGGCCGCAGTGCTATCACCGCGTCGTAGATCTCCTCCGCCTCCGTGTAGCGGCCGCTCTTGGTATAGGCCGCCGCCAGGTACAGGTTCAGGTCAAAATCCACATCCTGCACCAGTCCGCTGCTGCCCGCAAGGGCCGCCTCAAAGAAGGCCGCCGCCTGGCCGTAATCGGTAAGCCCCATGCAGGCGATACCCCTGGCCCTGTTGACCAACCTGGCATTTTCTCCGTTTTCCTCCGCCAGGTCCAGTTGTTCCAGGGCGCCACTGTAGTCCAGATTCTGTATCAGCTGTATGGCCCCCTGGGTCCGCTCGCCGGCACTGCCGCAGCCAGTAAGCGCCATGGCAAGCGCCGCTCCCGCCAAAACACAAATACATTTTTTTCCCGCTTTCTTCATAGGCATATCATTTATCTCCTGTCCTGCTGCCATCCTCCGCAGCCTGTCTCCGGAATGCCCGCACTGCACCGGACTTCCCCTGTCAGGTTCCTGCCCCTTCGTCCAGGTGGGAAGTGCAGTGGGGACACCTGACGGCCTCCAGGGCAATCTCACTGAGGCAGTAGGGACATTTCTTCGTGGCAGGGGCCGCAGGCGCCGCCTCCTTCTTCTTCACTTTCTCTCCAACGGCATTGATCCCCTTGATCAGGCAGAAGATCACAAGCGCCGTGATAAGGAAATTTATGATCGCCGTTATAAAATTACCGTAATTGAGCACAGGCGCATTCTCCCCGCTGCCCAGGGTCACCGTCAGGTAACTGAAATCAGTTCCCCCGAAAATCCCCAGTATGGGGGTGAGAATATCCTGGTTCAGGGAAGTCACGATGGACGTGAACGCTCCGCCCACGATCACACCCACTGCCATATCCAGCACATTGCCCCGGGTAATAAACTTTTTAAATTCTGCTATAAAGCCTTTCGCCCGCCCGTCCTTCTTTCCTTTATCCATGTTCCCTCCTGCCTCTCCCCCGGCGTCCGTTCCGGAACCACGTTCCCGCCGGGCCTCATTTTGTTCCGACATCCATAATAGTAACACAAGAATCCCGTGACCACAACCCATTTATGGATCTGCCTGTCCATAATTTTTATACAGTAACTTTGTCTTGCCTCCTGCCCGGACTTGGTATATACTGGAACAAGACAAAAAGCAAAGAGGTGGATGCCATGACAAAACAGGACATATCCGAGATCAAGAAGCTCTTTACCCCCAGGAACTGTTCCATTACGCGCATATGCGGCTGCTACGTAGACGGGGAAAAAAATAAGAAAACCGAGCTGAAACAGGCCTTCCTTGCCCTTCCCGAGGAAGAAATGTTCAAATATTTCGAAATTCTGCGCAAGGTGCTGTCCGGTACCCCCGGCAAAAACCTGCTGACCCTTGCCTTTCCCCTTGCCCTTGAAATGGCCGGCCTTCCCACAGCTGAAGGCGGGGAGGCGGAACCTGCCCCCGGAGCTGCCCAGCAAGATGCGGACAGTCCGGATTCCCTTAATCCCCACCAACTTCTGATGCGCCTGAAGGAAAGCCGGCTGAAGGACGACTCCCTCCTTGAGCAGTACTATGACAGGATCATCGAAAACTATGAGTATGTGGGAAATTATCTGATCCTTCTGATTCACGACGTCTATGACGTGCCCGGCAGGACCACGGACGGCATCGACATGGAAGATGCCTCAGATGAAATATATGAGTACATATTGTCCTGCATCTGCCCCGTGGAGCTGTCCAAGCCGGGGCTGAGCTATGACGCGGTGGAAAACACCTTCCACAACCGCAGCCGTGACTGGGTGGTATCGCTTCCCGAGACAGGCTTCCTGTTTCCCGCATTCAATGACAGGGCATCAGACCTCCACAGCGTCCTGTATTATTCCAAAAACCCGGAAGAACTGCGCGAATCCTTTGTGGACTGCCTCCTGGGCTGCCCCCTTCCCATGTCCGCTGAAAGCCAGAAGGAAACCTTCCAGGCCCTTATCGAAGATACCCTGGGGGAGGACTGCGGCATAGAGCTGGTGAAAAACATCCACGAAAAATTTACCGAACTGGCAGAAGAACAGAAGGAGGCCCCGGAACCCCTGGTTCTGGACAAAAACGAAGTAAAGACCATCCTGGCGGACAGCGGCGTAGCCAACGAGAGGCTGTCGAACTTTGACAAGCATTATGACGAGACCGCCGGTGAAAATACGGCGCTGCTCATGAACAATGTGATGAATATCAAGAACTTTGAAGTCAAGACCCCTGACGTGGTCATCAAGGTGAACCCGGAACGCACGGACCTGGTCAGGACTCAGACTATAGACGGCCGGGAATGCCTCGTGATAGAACTGGGGGGAAGTATCGAGGTAAACGGTATCACGGTCAGATCCGTCCCAGGCGGCGCAGAGGAAGACCAGTGAGGAATCCGGCAGGGCATGCAGGCATGACTTTTATCCTTTCGTTTGTCCCGTAAACGGCTGTTCCTGGCACAGGGCTTTTCTATAGAAGGACGAAAACGGCATGTTGCACTCCTGCGCCGCCATCCTTCCGGAAATTTCCCCTGCTGCCCATTTCCCGCAGACCTTTTCAAAGTTCTCCGGTACAGGCTTTACCGGCCTGCCGAAACGGACCCCCCTCAGTTTTGCGGCCTCGATCCCCTCCTTCTGCCGCTCCCTGATGTTTTTTCGTTCATTTTCCGCCACAAAAGACAGAACCTGCAGCACGATGTCACTCAAAAAGGTTCCCATCAGGTCCTTGCCCCTCCTGGTGTCCAGAAGGGGCATATCCAGCACCACGATATCCACCTTTTTCTCCTTGGTCAGAACCCTCCACTGCTCAAGCACCTCCTCGTAATTCCTTCCCAGCCTGTCGATGCTTTTAATATAGAGCACATCGTTCTGTTTCAGGCGTTTCAGCATGCGCCTGTACATGGGCCGCTGGAAATCCTTTCCCGACTGCCTGTCCGTGTAAATATTCTCCTTTGGTATCTGCACCGCGTCCAGGGCGAGTACCTGCCTGCCCTCATTCTGCTCCTGTGTGCTCACGCGTATATATCCGTATAAAACTCCCATACATTCCTCCTTTGTATTCCGCCTCCTGCGGCACCCCGCGGAAAACCTCTGTTTAACACAAAAAAGGGATGTTGCTCATTCAGTTTTCTTCCAACCGGAACAGCCTTTCTTTTCGTGCGATCATTTCCCCGATCTTCTCAATATATAAATTTACCTCCTTCACGTTCTCAGAGCGCTCGATCCTGCCGTCCGGCAGCACCAGCTTGGTTATGCTGCCCGCGCCCAGGGCGATGATTGTCTGTCGTTCCTCCATAATCAGAACATTGTACAGACCCAGCTTCCCCTCCCTTGCGTACCCTACGTTTTCAAAGTTTCCCGACATATTTTTCTGGCGGTACAGATAATAGGGAACCATTCCCAGGCGCTGCGCCCCCCGGGCCGCGATCCTCATGGTTTCATCCGTATTCCGCAGCATGCCCACCCCCTTTTCCTGAACCCACTGATTCAGCCGGGAGGCCCTTTTCACGGCCAGCGAATGCACCGTCAGGCTGTCCGGGGCCAGTTCCACCACCCTGTCAATGGTTGCCTGCACATCCTCTTCCCCCTCCCCGGGCAGCCCCAGGATCAGATCCATGTTGATATTGTCAAATCCCATGCGTCTTGCCAGGGCGTAGGCGGCCTCCACCTGCTCCACGGTGGCCTTTCTGCCGATAAAGTCCAGTGTCTCCTGTTTCATGGTCTGTGGATTTATGGATATCCTGGTAACGCCGTGGCACCCCAGCGCCTGCAGTTTTTCCTCCGTGATGCTGTCCGCCCTCCCTGCCTCCACCGTAAACTCCCTTACCGTGGAAAAGTCAAAGACCGCTTTCAGCCTTCCCAGGAGTCTGTCCAACTGCGGAGCCTCCAGGGTGGTGGGGGTGCCGCCGCCGATGTAGACGCTGTCCAGGATTCTTCCCCTGTAACGTGCCGCCACATATTCCATCTCCCTGACCAGGCAGTCAAGGTAGGCGTCCGTCATCCCCCGGCAGGCGCTGATGGGAAAGGACGTAAAAGAGCAGTACAGGCAGGTTGTGGGGCAGAACGGGATTCCTATGTAAAGGCTGTATCCCCCGCCGGGTCCGTCCCCGCTTTTTGCTCCCCGGGAAAGACCCTGCAGCAGCTCCATCTCCCGCCTGGCGATTGCCACGGAAAGCTCTGCCTTCTCCCTGCTGACATAGTACTTCCCCATATAATGCTCCACGATCTCCTCCCTGCTTTTTCCCTCCTCAAGCAGGGAAACGGCTATCTTGGTAGGCCTGATTCCCGTAAGGTTTCCCCATGGGAGCTCCTTTCCCGTCACACAGGCCAGCACACGGTACAGAAAGCACTTAAAGCCGTATTTATACGCTTTTCCGGCTTCCACGTCCCCGTCCTGGGGCCCACGGGCATCCCAACGGTACTCCTCCCCGTCCACTGCGGCGAGGGCGCCGTTTTCGCACAGCACGATCCTGATCCGGACCCACTGTACAAGGGCGGCCCTCTTTTCCCCTCCCATCTCCGGCGTCAGCACGCTGACCTGTTCTTCCGGGTAAAACGCCTTCACGATGGAATGCACATCATATTCGTAATTTGATCTGTTAATCTCTACTGCCAGCATCCCTTTCACCCCCTGACACATAATCGGTATCTCTGAATCAATGGCTTCTTATAAGCAGGCGCCTTCCGGCAGGCGCCCCGGGCCAGTTTCTCGTACATGCACAGCACCTTTCCGGCCTCTTCTTTGGAGGGCCCTTCCCTGCTGAAGCTTGCCTTTTCCAGAATTCCGCAGAACGCTTCATATTCCTCCCGGTCCACGCCGTACTGGACCAGGAGAATCTGCCGGAATTCCTCCCCGTCAGCAGCCAGATCCCGGGGACAGCCGGCCAGGCGCAGGATACTCCGCAGGTTCCGGTACAGCTCAAAAATGCGTTCCCCCGGGGGCATCTTCCCGAATTTCTCCCGGCGGCGCCGGAGCACTTCCTTTTCCAGGCAGACCAACAGGGCGGCCAGGAATGCGGCCCAGAATCCGAAAAGCGCCAACCTGAATCCGGGATGCCCGGCCAGTCCTTCCCGCGAGTTCACCTCCTTCAAACCACCCGGGGAATTTTCCTCCCCACCGGGAACCCCTTCCGCCGGTTTCTCCGGATCTGCAGGCAGGTTTTTGTCCCGGGACACTGCTTCCTCCCCCGCCGTCTCCCGCCGGGAATCCGTCCCTGCGTCCTCCCCCGCCATTTCCCGCCGGGAATTCGTCTGTCCTTCCTCCCCGGAAACAGGTTCCGTCTCCCCCCTGTCCTCATGCTGCCATATCTGCCTGTCCGGCTGCCATTCCTCGTGTCCTGCCGTCATCACCCACTGACCTGCCAGACGCCCCAGCTCCCCCAGCTGCTCCATCCTGTTGTCCCCGGCCAACGCCACGGCCCCCGGAGTCATTTCCACCGGCACCCAACCTATGGAATCCAGGTATACCTCCGCCCAGGCATGAGCATGCTTCCCCGTGAGAACTGCGGTATACCCTCCTTCTGCGGAAGCCGTAAATTCGGAGGGCGACACACAGTAACCGGCCACATACCGCGCCGGTATCCCAAAATACCGCAGCGCCAGCACGGCCGCGGAGGCAAAGTGCACACAGTACCCCTCCCGGGTCTCAAACAGAAAATATTCCACAAAGTCCGTGCCTGCAGGATTATTTCCCGCGTCCAGGTTGTATACCGCCTGCCTTCCCAGATAATTTATAATGTCCAGGACACACACATACAGATTCTCCCTCCGGATTTCCCCCTGCTCCAGCCATTCCGTGAACAGGGGCAGCCTCTCTTCCGGATACTCCAGGAAACTGTCGCAGACATACCGGCGGTAGTTCTCTTCCTCCGCCCTCCAGTCTTCCGCAAGGATATCCTGTCTGCCGAATCCGGACTGGACATAGTACTGAAACCCGTACCGGGCATTTTCCCGTTCCACGCTTCCGTCCCCGTGAACCCGCGCCTCCCCCGTCAAAAGGGCCCCATAAGGGTATATGCTGTAACTGCCCCGTCCCCCCAGCTCCTCAATGCCCATATACCCGGGCGGCTCGCCGCGGTGTACTGCCTTCAGCGCCTCATAGCCGATGTTTACCAGGTCCGCGTAATCTGAGGGCAGTTCCATTCCACGGCTCCGGTAATAATCCTCCAGCTCCCCGTCCGTCTGTGGGATCCAGGCCTCATCCCCATAGGTTCCGCCCACAAATGACTTCAGATAAACGGCGCTCTGGGGCCTTGTATCCACTGTGACACGGTATACGTCCTCCGCCGTGTAGGCAAAGGAACCCCTTCTCCCAAGCTGTCCCGTCACATCCGGTCCGGGGCCGCGCCCCGACACCAGGCTTTTGATCCCTGGAATCCAGTCCTCATTCACCATTCTGTAAAATTTTTCCCGACCTTCCTGAATTTCCTCATACTTCCTGTCCAACAGAGGCAGCCCAAATCTAAAAACCGCCGCCATGACCAGTCCGGTCAATACCATGGCACAGCCCGCCGCTGCCATACCTGCCCCGGGACTCTCCCTGAAATTCTTCTGCACCATCGCTGCCACCGCCCCCAGAACACAGAAGGCAAGGTAGAAATACCCCGGGAACAGGTCGCAGACGCAGGCCGCGGTAAACCAGAGCGCATTTCCTACAATCAGGCAGAACCCCCTGTCATATTTTCCCAGGAAACCCGCCAGCAGCTCCAGGGGAAACAGGCAGTATAATACGCTCAGCGTCATGGTCCACATTTTCCAGTCACTGCGCCAGTCTCCGGCCATTCCCACAGGCAGCGCCTGCCAGGCAATGTGAAACCCATACCTGCCGTTCAGGCCGTCCACTGCGCTGCGCAGAGCCATGCCTATTCCCTCTTTCAGTTCCGCCCTGAACAAAACGCCCCCGAGAAGGTATACGGCCAGGCATACCGCTACCCGCAGAAACACGTTTCTGCCCCTGGAGCCGCTCCACAGCAGTACCGCCGCGGCACATAAAAGGAAAAGTCCGCCCCAGAAGCCTGTCTGGTTCAGACCGTTTCCCGCAGATACTACATCTTCCCCCGTGGCTCTCCATGGAACCGCCAGAATCTCCGTCAGCGCCCCCGCAATACCCACGCTGTTTACAAACAGCAGAAGTATGCCGGACAGGCACCTGGCCGGAAAATCATTCCTACTCTTCATATACACACTGCTCCCCAAAATACAGCCTGCAGTCCTCTTCCAGACGCCATCCGTCCTCCGCATACAGCGCCTCTGCCTGCGCGGCTGATTTCCCTGTCTCCTCTCCCTTCAGCAGGGCGCACAGCCACCCTTCCAGGGCATTCCCGTCCGGAATGACACATACCATGTAATCGTTATCCCGCCTCCACACGGCCTCCACCGACACCTGGGCGGTCATCCTGCCCTCTTCCGCAAAAAAGTACAGCAGGGAAGCCGCCCGGTCCAAATACCGGTCCCACTGCCCCGGCTGTTCCCTGAGCTCACCGGTAAACTGCAGAAAAAGGCGCACCGCGCCGCTCCTCTCAAAGTCCCTGACCTGAAGGTCTCCTCCCTTGGCAGTCAGCTTCCAGTAAACACGGTGCAGGCTGTCCCCCGGCTGAAAATCCCGCAGCAGCAGATCTCCTTCCCTCTCGCTGCCCATTCCCTGCAGAATCCTTGAATACGCATCCTCCACCACCTGGGGCACCGGAGCGGCCACCGGCAGGATACATACCTCCGCACGTTCCTTCTTACCTGTGGGCAGGGAAAAAATTCCCAGATAGTCATACACCCGGGCCCGCTTCAGCGTCGCCGCCCCGCAGCCGCAGTGGGCGGCTTCCGCCTCCGGGATGTCCTCACGCCACGTCTTTCTACCTATCCCCCGAAGCCACCTCCGGATCCTTACCTCTTTTTCCCCCGGCGCCTCCCAGGACAGTTCCACCCGGATTGCCGCCGCAGGGAGCCATCCCCGGTTCTCCACGGTGACCCACAACTCCGGCTGCTCCCCCCGGACCAGGTTTTCCCGCCCAGAGGACAGCCCCACCCTGCAGGAATGTGCCACGGGAAACAGAAAGAGAAGGGAAACCAGGGGAATTCCCACCAGACAGCAGAACAGAAACCGAAGTCCCTGAAAATTGTACAGCATGATAAAATATACGCCTGCCGCCAGAAGCAGCAGGTAACAGATTCTTCTCCTGATCATGTTTTTTCGCCCAGTTTCGGCTCCCTGACCCGGGAAAGCACCTCCTCCAGAATATCCTCCGGCCTCTTTCCGCCTATTCTGGCCTTCTGGTTCAGCCTGATCCGGTGGATGCCCACATCGAACAGCGCCCTTTTCACATCCTTTGGCACACAGTAATTCCTGCCCGCTATGTAGGCGTATGCCCTGGCCATCTTCCCCAGGGCCAGGGTTCCCCTGGGACTCATGCCCAGCTCCAGCATCTCATGTTCCCGTGTGGCCTTTGACAGCAGTGTCATATATTTATACAGCACATCGTGGATAAACAGGTTTTCCGCCTCCTCCTGCATGGCCAGAAGTTCATCCCTGTGGATGACGGCGGCAATGCAGTCCAGGGGCCTGTCCCGGTGGCGGCTCTTAAGCATGGCGATCTCGTCCTCCAACTCCGGGTATCCCATGCTGATACATATCAGGAAGCGGTCCATCTGGGCTTCCGGCAGCCTCTGGGTACCGAAGGACCCCACCGGATTCTGTGTTGCAAGTACGATAAAAGGACGGGGCACCTGTCTGGTGACTCCGTCTACCGTCACACTTCCCTCCTCCATGACCTCCAACAGGGCGGACTGGGTTTTAGGAGATGTCCTGTTAATCTCATCTGCCAGCAGCAGATTGCACATCACCGCCCCGGGGCGGTACACAAAGCTCTCAGTATCCTTCCTGTACATGGAAAAACCCGTGATATCCGCCGGCATCACATCCGGGGTGAACTGTACCCGGTTGGACGCAAGCCCCATGGCCCTGGAAAAGGCTATGGCCATCTCTGTCTTTCCCACCCCGGGCACATCCTCAAGAAGGACGTTCCCCCTGGCAAGGATGGCTGCCATCACCTTCTCTATACAGTCATCCTTGCCCAGTATCACTTTCTTTACTTCATCCATTACACGATGGACTCCGTCTCTCAGCTCGTCCAAAACCGGCCCCCTTCCGGCGTATGAATATAAGTCCCCTGCTTACCCGCAGAAAGGATTGTTTCTCATCTCATACCCGATTGTAGTACGCTCCCCGTGTCCCGGATACACTCTGGTGTCCTCCGGCAGCACAAACAGCTTCTCCTTGATGGAACGCACCAGCGTCCCCATGCTTCCCGTGGGAAAATCCGTCCTGCCCACGGATTCCGCAAACAGGGTATCCCCGGAAACCAGGATCCCCGCCTCCGCAAAGTAGTAACAGCATCCTCCCGCCGTGTGTCCCGGAGTGGCTATCACCCTGCAGGTCATGCCGGCCAGGGTAATCTCCTGCCCGTCCTTCACATACACATCCGCGTAAGTCTCACAGGCCCGCCCTGCCTGTGCCGACACATTCAGCCTGGAACTCTTAAGCAGTTCCCTTTCCGCCTCGCAGGCATATACCCGGACCGGTTCCCGCCCCTCCGCCTCCGCGGCGGCACAGGCCGCGTCACGCAGGGCGTCCAGTCCCCAGATATGGTCAAAATGCCCGTGTGTCAGCAGAATCCCTGCGACATGCAGTCCGTTTTTCTCCAGGGCCCTGTAGATATCCGCCCCTTTGTCCGCCGGGTCCACCACAAGGGCCTGCCCTTCCCCCTCCCGGTACAGAAAGTAACAATTGGTCTGGCAGATTCCAAGTACCATCCGGCCTATTTTTATCTCAGACATTCCTATCCTCCTATTTAAAGTTCCACATATGTCCATTCAGCACCCACAGACTCGCATAGCATTTCCGGCCGCAAGAGCATGCGTCCGTAAACCCTATGGGGCGCTGTATGGACATATGCTGTTTTAAAGTTCCGCATATATCCATTCAGCACCCACAGACTCGCGCTCTACCCTTTGGCCCGCTCTATATCGACCACACTTTCAATGGCCCTGATCTTCTCGATCACACGGTTCAGCTCCTCCCTTCCCTCCACCTCGAAGGAAGTCTGCAGGGTGGCCAGTCCCTGCCTGCTGACCCTGGTATTCAGGGAAAGGATACTGATATTCCGCTCTGTCAGCGTCTTGGTGATATCTGCCAGAAGCCCGTTGCGGTTATTTGCGTAGATATCGATCTCCGCCACATATTTCTCGGATGCGTCCTCGGGAGCCTGCCACTCCGCGTCGATAATCCGCACCCTCTCGATCTGCGGCAGATTCATCATGTTCACGCAGTCCGTGCGGTGAATGGAAATGCCGCGTCCCCTGGTGACAAAACCCACGATCTCATCCCCCGGCACCGGGGAACAGCACTTGGAAAACCGTACGGACAGATCCGCGATCCCCCTTACCACGATACCGCTCTTTGCCTTCATGGACGCAGGCTTGGAAATGGAGACGGCTCCTGCCTGGGCTATGCTGGCCAGAACCTCCTCGTTGGTCATCTCCCTTTTATGTTCCCTGTCGTAGAGATCCTGCATCTTATTGACCACCTGGCCCTCTTTCAGGGCGCCGTGGCCGATGGCCGCAAGCACGGAATCCCAGTCCCGGAACCCGTATTTGCGCATAACGGCATTCATATAATCCTGCTTCAGCAGTTCGGAGAGATTCACTGACTTTGTCTTACAGTAACTGGAAAGCAGTTCCCTGCCCTTAATGATATTGTCTTCCTTCAGCTCATTCTTAAACCACTGGTTGATCTTGTTCTTGGCCTGGGTACTTTTGACTACATTCAGCCAGTCTCTGCTGGGCCCTTTGGAATTCTGAGAAGTGATAATCTCTATACGGTCGCCGTTCTTGATCTCATAGTCGATGGTCACCAGCTTGTCGTTTACCCTGGCCCCCACCATCCGGTTCCCCACCGCGGAATGAATACTGTAGGCAAAATCAATGGTGGTGGAACCCGCAGGGAGGTTCTTCACCTCGCCGGTGGGGGTAAAGCAGTACACATTGTCGGAGAACAGGTCCAGGTCGTTCTTCAGCAGCTTCATGAACTCCCGGTTGTCCGACATGTCCCTCTGCCACTCCAGAATCTGGCGCAGCCACACCAGCTTCTCCTCCTCCTGGGCGGCCACCTTCCTGCCGTCCGAGGCTTCCTTGTACTTCCAGTGGGCAGCGATGCCGTACTCCGCCGCCTTATGCATTTCAAAGGTGCGGATCTGTATCTCGAAGGGCTGTCCGGAACTGCCGATCAGAGTGGTGTGCAGGGACTGGTACATATTGGCCTTGGGCATGGCTATATAATCCTTGAAACGTCCGGGGATGGGTTTATACATTTCATGGATGACGCCCAGGGCCGCATAGCAGTCCCGTACGCTGTCCACAATGATGCGCACTGCGAACAGGTCGTATATCTGGTCCAGGGTTTTTTCCTGGTTCTTCATTTTTTTGTAGATACTGAAAAAATGCTTTACCCTGCCGTCGATCTTCGCCTTGATGCCTGCATTCTGAATATGCTCGCTGACTTCGTCCACGATGCTCTGTATATACTTTTCCCGCACGCTCTTGCGCACGGAAATCTTGTCTACCAAATCATAATACACATCAGGCTCCAGATATTTTAAGGAAAGATCATCCAGTTCTATCTTCACCTTGCTGATCCCCAGACGCTGGGCAATGGGACAGTAAATCTCCAGGGTCTCCTTGGCAATGCGCTGCCTGCTCTCCGGCTTCTTATACTGCAGGGTGCGCATGTTATGAAGCCGGTCAGCCAGTTTGATCAGGATCACCCGGATATCCTTTGCCATGGCAAGAAACATCTTCCTCAAGTTTTCCGCCTGCATTTCCAGCTTCTCATCCGACTGGTCACCGCCTGAAGACAACGGTATCTTCTCCAGTTTTGTGACACCGTCCACCAGCAGCGCGACATCATCCCCGAATTCCCGCTTCAGGTCTTCCTCCGTCATAATGGTATCCTCCACCACATCATGAAGAATGCCCGCAACGATGGTCTCCTTATCCAGTTCCAGATCCGCCAGAATAATCGCTACATTCAACGGATGAATGATATAGGGCTCTCCCGACTTGCGCAGCTGGTCCTTGTGCGCTTCCGCCGCGGTATGATATGCCTTTTCAATCATGGAAATATCATCGCTGGGATGATACCTGCGCACACGGTGGATCAGTTCCTCATACAAATCCCCGGGATTTACATACTCAAGGTATTCGCCCATTTTCCCATCATCAAAAATTTCCTCGTTCTTTTCTTCTGCCATAGCCATCCACGCTTTCTACATCCGTCCTTTGCAGCGGCACTTTCCCGGCGCAGCTGTCAGCCCCAAAACGCCCTGCCCTGAAAAACCACACCCGAACCGTCTATTTTCCCTCATAGCAGATTGCCGAATCCAACCGATAACCTGCCATCTTCTCCCGGCCCTTCAGTCCGGCCAGTTCGATCAGAACCACGATCCCGACCACCTGGCCGCCCAGGCTCTCGATGAGCCTCACCATGGCTTCCGTGGTCCCTCCCGTCGCGATCAGGTCATCCACGATCAGAACCCTCTGCCCGGGCTTTATGCTGTCCTTATGCATTTCTATGGTGGCGCTGCCGTATTCCAGTTCATAGGACACGGACACAGTCTCCCTGGGAAGCTTACCCGCCTTGCGGATCAGCACAAAGGGCTTTTTATTATTATAGGCAATGGGGGTTCCAAATATAAATCCCCTGGATTCCGGTCCCGCCACCACATCGTACTCCAGATCCTTTACCTTCTCCTGCATGGTGTCAATTGCCAGCTTAAGTCCCTCCGCATCCTGCAGCACGCTTGTCACATCCCTGAAAATGATCCCCTCCTCGGGAAAATCCGGTATACTCACCACATATTCTTCCAACTTCTTCATCCGTATTACCTCTCCATATGTATTCTGCGGTTCTGCCTCTCCAAAGCCTTACCCCTTATTCCTGTCCACAAAATATTTTATGATGTCGCCCCGCGTAACGATTCCTATAAATACGCTCCGGTCATCAATCACCGGAACAAAATTCTGGTTCTTCGCACACTCCAGCAGGTTTTCCATAGCCGTATCAATACAGGCCGGCTTCACCTTTCCGTTCTGCATGAAATCACGCACTGTCATATGCTCCAGGTTTTTCAGCGTAATATCCTCCAGTGTCTGGTTGTATGCAAGAATATTCCACAGGAAGTCCCCCACGCTCACCACACCCACGTAACGGTCCTCCAGATCAATGACCGGGATGGCCGTAAAACCGCTTCTGCGCAGTTTTTCCAGGCCCTGCCGCAGCGTCATGTCATCCCGCAGATAGGCCACTTCTGCCTTGGGCAGTAAAAATGATGCAATGTTCACTGTTCCGCTCCTTCATCCTTTATTCTGACGGTTCACCGCTGTCCTTCCACGCCGCTATTTTCCCCCCGAACGGTCATCTTCCACCACTTCCACAAAAGTACTGTCCACCGTGTGCACTTCGTCAAAAACGTCCTTCAGCCTTCCCGTCACATAAAAAACGGTAATACAGTCCGTAATTCCGCTGAATATCAGTCCTGCGCCCACCAACTGGAACAGCAGTATGACCGTGTCAAAGGGATTGGCAATAAGCACTGCCCCGAATACCACGTTCACCGCCGCCAGGATCAGAACCGCCGCCCAGTTTCCACAGTCCGCCCGCTTCATGTCTATCACGTTCTGCAGCTTGCCGCAGCCGCTTGCCAGCACCAGAATCCCCAGTATGACGGGAATCAGAGAAGTGATCCACTCCACTTTATACAGAAAAAGCACACCCACGGCTATGCCCACCAGTCCGTATCCGAAATCATTGCGGTAAAAGTTCTGGCCAGGATCCCGCAGCAGATAACATATCATGGAAACCGCCCCTGCCAGGATAAAAAGTATTCCCACCAGATACCCAAGCGTCCGGATCATTGTGTCCGGAATTACGATGGTCACAATCCCCAGTATAATATACAGCACCGAGGTCAGCAGCGTCTCCCACCTGACCTGCTTCAGAAGTTTCCGCATTTGTATCATCCTCCTGACGTAAAATTTTTTACCAAAAAGAACCCTTTTCAACGAAAATTTTCAGCGAAAAGAGTTCTTCCCCCTGTGAACAAGTAATCGTCAATTACTTTTTGCCGCAACACTTCTTATATTTCTTTCCGCTGCCGCAGGGACACGGGTCATTGGGATATATTTTTGTTTCCTTCACAATGGTCGTGGAACTTTTCTGCTCCTTATACAAAGCCTTCCTGGTATCCTGGTCAAAAATCTGATCCCACTCTTCCAGGTTGTAAAGCCAGTCGGCCTCCGCCGCCACCATGTTCTTATAGAGCAGCGCCTTGTCAAACCCAAGGTTTACCTCCGTGTCCTCCTCCATCTCCTCGATGGGATTGGCCTCCTTTAAGCTGTCGTTGATCCCGTCCAGAAAACCGGTCATCGTCATAACCGATACCTGGTACCGGTCGGCCAGTTCCCTCACCGTCCCCCGCACCACTTCCTCCGGGTTCTTCAAAAGCTGGGCGTATATCTCTTTCTCTTCTTTAAAATATGCCGCCCAAAGCGCCTGCAGCTTGTCCTTTCCCGCCGCATCATCGTATGCCACTTCTCTCCACTTTTCCAATAACGCCATATTCTACCACCTTTTCAAATCCTGCCGTCAAGTCTCCGGCTGTATTTTCTGTGGTATCCCTGGTAAGGATACCCACTTCTATACAGTATATAACAGATTATCCACAAACACAATAAAAAAATTTTAAAAAAATTATTTCGGTGTATATATTCTTTATTTCAGGCAATAATAGGAAATTGGAAGGGAAGGCACAGGCCATCTCATAATTCCGGGCTTCGCGCAGGTGCAGGTCCGGGATTTTGTGCGTTCTGCCATCTTACCGGCGCATTTTCCCAGACGGAATACACTGCATTTACAGTACTGCGTTTCTACGCCAACTCCCTTCGTCTCTTCCGCCGTTTCCCGACGATGATGGCAATGTACATCGCCAGAAATCCCAGGATGATCGCCGCCAAAACGGCAGACTCCCCCGGGCCGCCCATCTTCGCCTCCGCCCACAGGCTGTCTATCAGTTTGGAGGTATCCTCCGGCAGATTGACGAAGACCTGGGTGTTTGCCAGAATTTCCGCATCCGGATAATGAATGGGACTCTCCACCATTTCCTGGTCCATATAGGCCTTGGCCGCGGTCTCCGGGGTGGAATAGCCTATGTAATTCATATTGGCCCCGGCAATCTCCGGATCGCACAGAAAGTTGATATAGGCTTCCGCCTCCGCCTTGTGAATGGAGGTTGCGGGAATGCACATGGCATCTACAAAGTAATTGGTTCCCTCCTTCGGCACTACAAAACGGATCTTCTCGTTATTATCCACCAGGATGGCTGCATCTCCTGCATAATAGGGCGCGATCCAGGCTTCCTCGCTCTCCATCTTGTCAAAAATCTTGTCCATCACATATGCCTGCACCATGGGCTTCTGCTGTTTTAAGAGGGCGGCAGCTTCCTGCCAGTCCTCCTCCCTCGTGGTGTTCACCGACTGCCCGAGCATAAACTGGGCAATGGCGAATGCGTCTCTTGGATTATCGAACATCAGTATCTTCCCTGCATAGCGGTCATCCCACAGGGCAGACCAGCTGGTGATCTCTTCCTTAATATAGTCCGTATTGTAAAACAGCCCCACCACACCCCAGGTATAGGGCACCGAATACCTGTTTTCCGGATCATACTCGCTGCCCCGGAAGCTCTCGTCGATATACTGGTAATTGGGTATATTGGCAAAATCCAGTTCGGCCAGCATATTCTCATGAATCAGTCTCGACACCATATAGTCGGATGGAATGATCACGTCGTAATCCGCCCCGCCTCCCACCAGCTTGGAATAGAGGGCTTCATTGCTGTCAAAGGTGGTATAATTGACCTTGATCCCGGTGCGCCTGGTAAATTCCTCGTTCACATCCATGGAGCCGTCGGTGCCGTTGGCAATGTACTCCCCCCAGTTGTAGACATTGATAGTCACATTCCGGTCCGGAGCTTGCGTCTGTCCGGCCTGAACCTTCAGACAGGGCAGGAAGGCAAGGGAAAGCGCCAGGGCCAGACAGCTCTTTCCCAGACATTCGGCAGCAAAACCCTGTACCTTCCGGCTTAATCTTCGCTCCGGCTTTTTCCGGTTCAAAAATCGAACACAGGCAACCTGTGATCTGCAATTACCCGGGCCCTGAATCCGTGCAATACGCCAGGCGGAACCCTCGCAAATTATTTTACGGCACAGCCTTAATAAGCCTGCCCCTGCCACAGCTCTCCTCATACGCCTCACACCTCCTTTTGGGACGGTTTCCCCCGATCCTTTCCGTTGCGGACATTTACAATGACCAACAGAACCATCACCGCCCCAAACATCACCGTGGACAATGCGTTGATCTCCGGGCTGATGCGTTTGCGGGTCATGGAATAAATATAAATAGGAAGGGTCTGGGTGGTGCCGCTGGTAAAATAGCTTATCACAAAATCATCAATGGACAGGGTAAAGGCCATGATCATCCCCGTTACAATCCCAGGCATGATCTCCGGCAGCACCACCTTGAAGAAGGCCTTTACCGGCGGACACCCCAGATCCTGGGCCGCCTCGTAAAGATTGGGATCCATCTGGCGCAGCTTCGGCAGCACGGAGAGGATCACATAGGGCAGGCAGAAGGTGATATGGGCCGCAAACAGGGACCCCATCCCAAGGCTGCGTCCCCCGAAAACACGTACCGCAGACACGAACAGCAGCATCAGCGACACGCCCGTGACGATCTCCGGATTCACCATGGGAAAATTCGTAATATTCATCATGATTCGTTTGGGCAGGCGCTTCATGCCGTTGATTCCGATGGCAGCCACCGTCCCCAGAACTGTGGACACCACCGCCGCCACCACCGCGATCAGCAGGGTATTGCGCAGGGCTTCCAGGATCAACCTGTCCTCAAACAGTTTCCGGTACCACCGCAGGGAAAACCCGCCCCACACCGAGCGGCTTCCCGTGTCCGTATCATTGAAGGAAAACACGATCAGAACCAGAATCGGCGCATATAAAAAGAGAAAAATGAGAAAGGTATAAATACGTCCTCCCGCCTTTTTCACAGCAGCATCCCCCCTTTTTCATTTACTTCCCCGTCGTCAAACTGGTTCATGATACCCATGCAGATCAGGATGATCACCATCAATACCAGGGACACGGCGGAACCCAGGTTGGGATTATAGGCGCTGCCAAGGAACTGCATGTCGATCAGATCCCCGATGAGCAGATTGCCGCCCCCGCCCAGCATTTTCGATATGATAAAGGTGCTTACCGCCGGTACGAACACCATGGTCACACCGGAGATGACACCGGGCATGCTTAAGGGCACCACCACCTTCAGGAACACCTGCCTGCCGTTTGCGCCCAGATCCTGGGCCGCCTGGATAACGCTCTCATCGATCTTGGTCAGGACGGAGTACAGCGGCAGGATCATATAGGGAATGTAATTGTAAACCATCCCCAGAACCACCGCTCCCGCCGTGTTGATCATATGCACCCGTGGCAGGCCCACAGCCGCCAGAGCCGAATTGATCAGTCCATTGTCTTCCAAAAGGGTCATCCATGCATAAGTGCGCAGCAGAAAGTTCATCCACATGGGCAGCATCACCAGCATCACCATGACGTTCTGGCGCTTTGCATTCATTTTTGCGATAATGTAGGCCAGGGGATACCCCAGAACCAGGGAAACCACGGTGGCCACCGCCCCCAGCCAGATGGAACGCAGAAATACATTGGAGTACTGTCCCACGCTCATCATGTTTTCCAGAGTAAAGGCGCCCGATTTATCGGTAAAAGCAAAATACCCCACAAGCAGCATGGGCAGCACGATAAAGACTGTCATCCAGACCGTATAAGGCGCGGAGAGAAGTTTGGAGTTAGATTTCATTGCCGTCTTCCTCCTCTTCCGTCCCTGCCGCATCCGGAGCCTCAAACCTGTCATCGGTTCCCGGCTCACAGGAAATCCCAGGCTCGCCCTGCGTCCCGGGCCCATGGGATATCCCGGACCCAACCCGCGTCCCAGACCCATGGGATATCCCGGACTCACCCAGTATCTCCGGCTCATAAAATGTCTTTGCCCCGCCCGGATTATTCCGGTCCTCGTCCATCTCGTCGCTGAAAGTGCTGTAATCCCCAAACACGCCGGAGTATTCCGACTTCTCCATGACATGAATATCATTGGGTGTCAGCGCCAGGCCGATATGGTCCCCCACCAGACGGCCTTCCGTAGACTGTATCATCCACTTGAAGCCCGCCACATCCACAATGATCTCATAATGAACCCCCTTGAAGGTGACAGCCGTCACATCCCCAACGATCCGTGTGGCGTCCGGCTCCACTACTTTAATGTCTTCCGGACGTATCACCACGTCCACGGGGGTATTTTTACCGAAACCGCTGTCCAGGCAGCGGAAGCTGTGTCCGGCAAACTTCACCGAATAATCCTCCAGCATAATACCGTCCAGAATGTTGGACTCTCCGATAAAATCCGCCACGAAAGCATTTTTCGGCTCATTATAGATGTCCGTGGGCGATCCGATCTGCTGGATCACACCCCCGTCCATCACCACCACCGTGTCGGACATGGACAGGGCCTCCTCCTGGTCATGGGTGACGAAGACAAAGGTGATGCCCGTACATTGCTGTATTTTCTTCAGTTCCGCCTGCATATCCTTGCGCAGCTTCAGATCCAGGGCGCCCAGGGGCTCGTCCAACAGCAGAACCTTGGGCTCGTTGGCCAGAGCTCGGGCGATGGCCACCCTCTGCTGCTGCCCTCCGGAAAGCTGGCCGATTCCCCGGTGAGCATAACCGGTAAGGTTCACCATGGCCAGCATCTCCTGGACGGTCCGGCGGATCTCCTTCTCCCCCCGCCTCTTCAGGCGCATGCCGAAGGCAATGTTTTCATACACATTCAGATGGGGAAAAAGGGCATATTTCTGAAAGATCGTGTTGACCTCCCTCCTGTGGGGAGGAAGCGCGGTAATATTTTTGTCATAAAAGAACACATCGCCCGCATCCGGCCTGATAAATCCGGCAATGGTGCGCAGCACGGTGGTCTTGCCGCAGCCGGAGGGACCAAGGAGGGTGACGAATTCCCCATCGTGGATGTCCAGGTCAAAGCCCCCCAGAACCTGCTCCCCGTCATAGGAAACCGTAATGTTCTTTAAGGAAATAATCGTATTTTTCAAGTGAGGCATCTCCTTTATGAAGCCGCCCTGGGGCAGCCTAAATCAGCTGCGTGCCCTGCCCGTCCCGCAGGATCCGACATTTTTCGGGATCTCACGCAATGAATTAACTATACGGGATATTGGAGGGTTTGTCAATCAAAAAAGAGAGGCCGCATCCCCGCCTCCCTTCATACATCCCTCTATCCTGCTCCCGTTTCAAACCCGGGAATTTACGAAATCCGTATCATCTGCTCATAAATCAATATTTCCTGCGCATTCACATTCCGGTTGCCATGGTAGTGGCCGAAAAACCACTTCTTAAACTGTGTCTTCTGCCGAATCTCTTCCAGATAATCTGTGGCGATATCAGGCTGATACATGGAGCCGCCCAGTAAAACCTGGGTACTGGACGCGCAGCAGTGGGTCACGATAAAGTCCACCCTGTATCCATGTGCCGCCAGGTTCCTGCGCCCCTCTTCCATCTCCTCCCGGGCCGGAAGCTCCTGGCGCCACCAGCTCACATGATTGATACGATACGGAAGCCATCCCTGATCCAGTCTCCTCTTCTTTCTCTTAAAATCAGGATCCTCCGGCTCCAGAATGCCCCCGTCAATATCATGGCTGCCGGCTCCGCCGAAGGCAAAGATGCTTTTCCCGTCGATTTCAAATACCTGGCCGCGCATCAGGTGAATGACCGAGGGCCTGATCCTGTGAACCCTGCCCTCATGCCATTCCTCCTCCGGATATGACAGAAGTCTGTCAAAATTCTCATGATTGCCGTCCACGAACAGCGTGGTAAAAGTTTTGTCCTCCAACCAGTCAAGCAGATGCTTCTCTTCTTTATTTTCCCCGCCCTGATTCCAGACTCCGCCGAAGTCCCCGCAAATGATTACGTAGTCTTCCTTTGTCATTTCCTTCTGCTCCGGAAATATCCTGGTATTAAACCGCCGGAAATCCTGATGACAGTCCCCTGTTATATAAATCATCCTTCCCACCATCCCATCTGTTTTATACAGTATAACACGGACTCCACATGATGAAAAGAAAAATCATTACTGTGAAAGTATTGAATCTTGCCTGCGGAAACCGCGCAGTCCGAATATGCTCCCTTGCTTAAAATGCCATATTTTATGGCATGCAAGACGGCCGTGCGTCAAAACGTATACTTAAAGACGGTACGCCATCCTGGCGGTTTGTGTGCATCACAGTGTGTCAAGAACAGGCACACCGTGAACCCCGGACACCCCCTTGCTGCCCTGCTTTCACGCAAGATAACGCAGCCGGGATACAGTCCAGGGGTCAAATCCTCAAATCTGATTTGCCGGATGAACACATTGCTGCTTTACGGTTACTGCGCCCCCGTAAACAGCATATAGGGACTGCACTCCGCATCTCTGTCATAGGCAAGCGCAATGGCGAAAGGATTGTGAATCTGCGGAAAATCCCAGTCCTCCCTGCCCATAAAGGTATCCGGATCATACTGGGCTTCCTCAATCTTCACACTTGTGTCCGCAAAAGCCGCCATATAAGGCACACGCAGCATCACATCATGGCTTTGGCCGATACGTTCGCGGGGCTGCAGAGGCTGCACGCCGATAAACTCCACAAGCATGTTCTCGCAGAGACGGTAGGCGGTCTGGCATACCAGTTTCTCGTCCTTTCTGTATACCACAAAAGAATAGCAGTAAAGACTTTCACCGTTATCCAGTGTATAGCGGTCAAACTCAAAGGTATCCGCCGAATCGCCCCAGTACGCGGCGGCGCTTTTTCTGATGCGCTCCTGCACCTCGGGCCAGCGGCCTGCAAAGAAATCCCCCTCCGGATTGGCATCCACCCGATAAAAGATGCGGATATCCTCCGACTCCGCCGCATCCGGTGTCTTGGGCCACAGCGTGTCCAGCCCCGCGTTAGCCGCAAACCGCATATTTCCATAGTACCAATCGATGGGTTTGGAGAGCACATAGCGGGTGGGACAGCTCTCGCCGGAGGGCAGCCTGCAGTAGGCAAAGCCAAGCCCTTCCTCGTCATAGCGGCGCACCGCGGCCAGATCCCTGTGGGGAACGGTAAGCTTCATTCCCGGCAGAAGAATCCCTTCCTCTAATGCAGGATTTTTCCACAACAGATTACCGTAATACCGTCCATCCCCATAATACCGCTCCGCAATGTTCCAAAGATTGTCGCCGGGCGCCACCTCATACACCACGTCCTCCGGCGGCCCGAATCCCAGACGGATATAATCCGGATCATCGTCCGTTTCCGGGTCATAGGGCACAAAGCCTGAAAAATCGATAAAGTCCGTCCTCTCCAATCGCTTTTCCCCGGAAAAATATGCGGAAAATTCTGCCAGTTCGGCCTCCTTCAGCTTTCGCACGCCCCGCTGCGGATAGGCCTGCAGCGCCTTCTCTTCCAGATAGAAACTGTTTTCGATCGTACCCTTGTCCGGATTCACGGTATTGCAGGCAATCCCGTAGATGGGCGGAAGGTAGCTTAAATATTTCTGGCTGATGGTGACGGCACCGGTATTGACACAGGTATCCACAATGCCGCCGTTGGAGGCACAGATGCCCGCGCTGACCAGAGATTCCACATAGTCGCGCTCCATCTGCCCGATGTGGACATTTCCGCTGTTCCGGCATTTGTATATACTGCCCCAGTTTGCGCCAACGATACCGCCCGCAAGCTCGATGCCCGTCACATCTCCCACATTGCGGGAGTCTTCAATGCGCCCATCCTCCGACTGCCGTCCGGAAATGCCTCCTGCGGCAAAATCATGCACATAGAAGGTTTCCGAAATGGACTCCATCGTTACCGTACCCTCATTCACACAGTTCCGGATAATGCCCTGGTTGGAACGGCAGATGCCGCCTGCAAACAGGGCGCTTTGGGTGGACGTATATTCGGGTGCTTCCGTATGATGGTCCCATCCCGCCTCCACCGTTCCCGTAAACTTACAGCCCGTCATCTGCCCGCAGTTGATTCCCACGATTCCCCCCGCATCCCATGCGCCTGTTACCTTTGCCTGCACCTCACAGTTCTCAATCACACCATGGTTGGCATAGCAGAGAGCGGATGCGGTGACCACGTCCGTATTTCCGCTCTCGCTCTCATAGACACAGTCCTCATAAGTGGTCTGAAACAGGCTGTTCCGAATCGTAAGATCCGTCACTCTGGCGTCCTCCTCCAATACAGAAAAAAGAAACGCCAGCCAGTTCCCGTATGCCGTATAGTACCCCTCCAAAGCATGGCCGTTTCCGTCAAAATGCCCGTGGTAACTGGGAATGGCCCCGTAGCTGTTTTCAGGCGGCGTATCCGCCCAGTTCTCCCACCCCTGGGTGTCATTTAAAATCAGATCGTTTGCCAGACGGACATTGGTATAGGGATCCCTGTCCCTGGAAACAAACCACCTGAAATCCTCCTTCGTAGACAGCAGATAGTAACCGTCCGTATCCCGGGGCGGCGTCTGCGGGTATGCATTTTGCTCCTGATACACGTAAGCGGCAGCCAGGAGCACGCACATCAGGCAGAATACCGCGGCGGACTGCGCTATATTTTTTCCGGAAAGTCTCTCTTTCATGTAGGAATCTCCATTCCAATACTCCCTTTTCAGAAACGATTAGAAGTGATCTATTGCTTTTTCGAATCATGAATGACTCTGACAATCGTAAATATACAATTTCCGATCATTCCTGCCCCAAAAATAATTGCAGAAATTATTATAACATCCGGGTTCATATCTCCAAATATCTCTATTGTTAATCGAATAAATGTAATCACTTCAACAATCAAAAAGATGATATTCAGCAAATTAACTTTACTCACTTATTTATTTTCTCCTTATGAATTCCCAAATTTGCAAAAATAGCTATCCATCATTATAATATATCTTTGCAACTCATTTTCCGATAAATACACATTTCCAAAAGGGACGTTAACAGCGAATTCTTTTGTATTATTTCGGTTAATCTCACAAATCTTTTTATATAATATGGAAAACCTTCCACAAAAAATGCCGATAGCCCGAAATATTGTAAGTTCCTCTTTCCCCGTTTCTTCAAGGAGGAATTCTTGTTACTGGTTCACTGGTACCTCCGCGAGGTATTTTCGTGCGCACTTTACTCAATTCCTGACAATAGAATTCTATTGTATGTGTGCATCATATTGCTGCGAAGCCGTGAACAGTAAAAATGCTCTCGATAATTAAGGAATAGAGGCGAAAAACTTCTTGCGCATCACCCTCCCTTTCTTTCGTCTGAAGGGCTACTTGAACCCTCCGAAAACAAGAGGGTAAGAGCCGCCTTAGCTCTATGACTTTTCCGTATTGACAATATATACTGCACACCAATGAAATTTGCGGTAACCTACAACGAAAGACCGCCAACCATATATGCACGTCTACGGTGGATTCGTAAATTCCGGCGGTCTTGAGTCTAACACAGATTCCGACTTCTGGCAAGAAATTTACCAAAAGCAGTCAATAAGTTCACAATTTCTTTATGACTGGTTCCCCCTCACTCCCGCCTTCTCTGATCGCGGCTTTGCTGCAGCTGTTTCCGCAAGACAAGTTACAGGTCTTTCTCAGTAACCATACCTCTTCCTGTACTTTAAAAACATAAAAGCGGACAATGCAAGCGCCATCAGCTCCGCCGCAGGCGTGGCAAGCCAGATTCCGTTCACGCCCAAAAGAAGCGGGAGCACAATCATCGTAATCAGCATAAACACAAAGGACCTGGAAAATGCCAGAACAGCCGAAACCACCCCGTTGGATAGTGCCGTGAACATCCCACTGGCAAAAATATTAAATCCGATAAACAACAGCGCAACGGTACAGATCCGGTTTCCGGTTACCGCCAGGCCGTACACCGGATTGTCCGGGCGGGCAAAAACGGACACCAACGGCTTCGTCAGCAGGAAGGACACCGCGACGGTCACCAGGGAAATCCCCCCGATCACCCGCATGCTGACCGCAACCAGTTTTTTCAGCTTTTCATGGTTCTTTTCCCCATAATAATAGCTGAGCATGGGAGCCACGCCATAGGAATACCCTGTATACAGGGAGCTTGCAAACATCAGCACATACATGATAATGGTAACCGCGGCAACCCCGTCCTCCCCCACGTAATGCAGCATGGTCCAGTTGAACATCATGGTGATAATCCCGGTCACCAGGGCAGTGGCCATCTCCGAGCATCCGTTTGCGGCCGCATTTGCCAGAACCCTGAACCGGAATGCCGGTTTCCTGAAATGCAGAAGGCTCTTTTTCCGGCTGAAAACGAACAGCCCCACCACCGCCGTCACGGAATAGCCAAGCCCCGTTGCAATGGCGGCGCCGCTGATCCCCATGCCCAATCCGGCGATAAACACATAGTCAAGCGCCATGTTCAGAATGCCGCCTGTCACGGAGCAGACCAGGGAAAGGGTGGCCTTCTCACTGGCAATCATGTAAAGCGTGAAATTATTCATCAGCAGAATCGGCACGGTAAACACCAGGTACCGGCTTAAATATTCCACACAGTACCCTTCCACCTCCGCGGAAAGGTTCATGCCGGCAAAAATATGCTCCATCGCCAGATACCCCGCCCCGCACATCACAATCCCCACAATGACATTCACTAAAATCAGGAAGGTAAAATCTTCCTTCGCTTCCTCCCTCTTTTGCTCCCCCATCTTTTTCATGATGACCGCGCTGCCTCCGGTGGCAAGCATGGTGGAGACCGCCGTGACGAGCTGAATGATGGGTGCCGTCAGATTGATGGCGGAAAGCGCATTTGTGCCGATCAGGTTGGACACAAACAGACCGTCAACCATGGTGTAAAAAGACATGAACACTGTCATCGCAATGGTTGGGACGGCAAATTTCAGGATATTTTTCAGTGTGACAGGCTTTTCATATACATTTGAGCCACTTGTATTTTTGTCGTGCACGTTTTTATCATTTGCTTTTTCGCTATGTACGTTTTCGCCGGTTACATTTTCGCTATTTACGTTTTCGCCGGTTACATTTTCGCTATTTACATTTTCGCCAGTTACATTTTTCATAGGTTTTTCCTCCGTTGACCTTGTTTTTATTTCCGGTGTAGGGTATTATAAACTATACAGTAACTGTACAGTCAATACACGATCAGAAATTCTTAGAAATTGGGTGCAGATATTTTGGGAAGAGAGGTGACCATGAGTAAAAAAGACAAGCTCCTGACCATCGGCCAGTTTGCGGCCATGCACGGCATCAACAAGAAGACGCTTATGTGGTATGATGAGATTGGACTGTTTAAGCCTGCTTTCATCAACCCCGAAAACGGATACCGCTGCTATAATTACCACCAAAGCCCTGTCCTGGAAACCATCCTGCTGCTGCGGGAACTGGATGTGTCCGTCAGCGAAATACAGGATTTCATGAAAAATCGGTCCGCAGGCAGCATGAAATGCCTTCTGGAAGAAAAAATAACAGACCTTGACGCACAAATTACCCACCTGCAGGCAGTCCGGGCGACTCTATGTACCCATCACCGGAATATGGAGACCCTGCTGTCCATGGATCTGTCCGAGATCAGCATTGTGGAAAAAGAGGAACGCTGCCTGGTCACTGTGGACGTGGACAGAAATACCTCCTTTGAACAGGAAGTGGAGCTGATCACCGCCGAGACCGAGAAATACCGGCTTGGCCGTCTCCACAAGGCCTCCTATGGCTCCATGCTCCCCGTTGCTGACCTGCTGAACGGCAGCTTTGACAATTACTCCAGGCTTTTTATTGAGATTCCTTTTCTCCCATACCAGGCCGGGCTGCATATCACGCCGAAGGGCAAATACCTGAGAGCCTTCCATAAAGGGGATTGGAGCAGCATTCCCAATCGGTATCGGGAAATCCTGGCCTATGCAGGGGAACATGGACTGACGCTCAACGGATATTCCTATGAAATGGGTATTAACGAAAATGTGATTGACAGGATTGAAGATTACATCGTTCAGATTGAAATTCCGGTTACCGGATAGGCGCGGACTGGACTGCCCTCATCCTCCGTAAGGCGCGGCCGCCGCGCCGGCCGGAACTGATACTCACGGCCGAACGCATTCCGCACCTAAACATTTCTCTCAATTTGTGCTTACTTCCGTAGCGAAAATTTTGCTGCAAAATTCCGAATACTCATCATAAGAAACGACAGCGCCATTCAGTGTATATTTCGTTTCAGACTCAGCATTATCGGGGTCAGTGAGTTCCTCGCCGAAGTTTATTTCCGCCGCCAGATTATCGGCTCCTTCATACTTTTCCATATGGTAGGCTTCATATCCTGCGTTCATGCTGTTGCTATACAGAATCCATACAGCCCCATTATAATAGACATAGGAAAGGCTGAGCGCATTGCCCTCTCCTGCGGCAAATTCATATACCTTGTTGTCACGGGCATCAAAGTATATTCCGCCGTAAGGACCGCAGATAATCAGTTCATTTTCACCATCATTGTCGAGATCGGCTTTCTCGCCAACCGAATAGGAGTCCCATTCCCCAGTGTCCATATTTAAGTCAGTAATATAAAATGCCGATGCCGGATCTTCTGAATTAGCCGCGCTTATGGAACCGTCGATAAATAAATCCAACAGCTCATCCGCCGTCCTTTCCGAATCCGCATTCTCTGCTTTCTTTGCGGCATGATATAAAAATTCAGCCTCTTCAAACGCAGATTTTCCGTAATATACATCTATGCCGTCGGCGTCATATTCCAGAATATAATACCCAAAGACAGCCTCCCCATCGGAAAATACCTGTTCAGGATACTTTATATAAATTCTGTCTTCTTCCATATTTTCTATATTCGATGAATCAGCCAAAAAACGATAGGAAGATTCTGAATCATAATCGGAAATGTCATAGCCATGGGATGTCTTTTGAATCGTTAATCTGCCCGTTCCATTATCCGATACATAATCATATTCTCCTACGAGGCTTTCCAACGTATCTTCTTTACCGGTTGCGGAATGCCCCTCGTCCTTATGATAGGCGTTATATACCATGTCCATTTGCTCATTCCTTACACGGACGCCGTCTGAATAGCCTACAGCCGACATTTCCGATAACCCGTATTTTTCTGCTATGCGATTCAATTCTTCGCTGTCCACTTCCAAATCATTTACATAAAACCTGCTTTCATCACTGTCAAATTGCGTAATGCTCTGTGTCACATCCTTACAGACAGCTTTTCCGTTTTCCATTGCATAATAAAAAACCTGGGTGGAAGTCTGCGATTCTGTTACAGATTCATTTTCCGCAACAAAAATATTTCCCTTTTCCTTATATGCAAACCCGCCATATTGTCCAAAAAAATCGCTGCCCTCCGCCACAACCTGAACTGCTTCCCCGTTCTTAATTGTGAACAGATAACCGCCGTCTGCCTGGGATTCACCGAAGAAAACAACCATTTCCCTCGTGCTGTCATCATCTAAATCAATAAAGGAAACGGCAAAATCCGTTTTTCCCTCCGATAAATAATTCCGAAGTACATTTACATAAAGTTCAATAGCCTTATCTTGGCTGCCGCTCTCTATTGCCATTGTCTCCGGCTGACTTATTTCACCCTGCTGCTTAGACAAATCATCTGTCACAGTTTCTTGATCGGCCTCAGCAGATTCCTGATCTGTCTGCACATTCTGTGCAGCGCTTTCCGGCGCTTCCGGCTGATTACTACAGGCAGTCAATGACACAACAGCCAAGATACCTGTCAGGCCAACAACCTTCTTCATATTTGTTAAAGACATTTTACTTCTCCTCCATTTTTCGCAGACAATCCTTCTATCTGCGTTCTCTTTCCTTTTTGGGCATTTCCGGCTCAAACATCCGGTACACCGTTGCATGAATTCCCGGGAATCAGTGCCTGATGTCCGTGCCAGGACAAGGCGGCGGAAGGTGACGCGGCGGACACGCCTGCCGATGACTGCTCAGTACCGGAACGGACAACGAATGCGCATTACGCAAGATTCCTGCAATGGAGTAACGCTTATTTTATATCACAGTGTAAAAGACAATAAAATACTTCCTGCGTAAACAACACTTTTTCTGCACAAATGACACAATTTAATCATCGAACAACATTCTCCATCTAAAAAATGCTTTCTTAAATTCCCTGCCATGGGTTCTGCCGATTGCTATCTCCACCCCGTTGCAGAGCATTATCTCACGGCTGTTTACCCTTTCAATATATTTTAGATTGACGATATAGGACCGCTGTACCTGAAAAAAGCCGAAAGGCGACAGGCTCTGCGCCGCTTCCGATATCAGCCCTTCACAAAAATGCTCCCTGCCGTCAAGCATGAGATATCTTAATTTTCTTCCGCTGGTCTCAACAAGCAGAAGCCCGCTTAAGTTTATCTTTATCTGGATCCCTGCGGTATCCTTGCAATATATGATTCTCTCCTGAATCTTTGTCCGAAAGAAAGCCCCAAGCGCCTCCCCGATTTCCTCCGGGTATTTCTTGTCAATGTATCTGAAGGCATTAACTTTGTAGCCCTGCCTGGCCATTTCCGTATGTGAGGTTAAAAAGCATACCCTGCACCGGCTCCCGGATTCCT
>CAJTSY010000013.1:0-5624 GCA_910578995.1 uncultured Acetatifactor sp. | reverse complement strand
GCCATTTCCGTATGTGAGGTTAAAAAGCATACCCTGCACCGGCTCCCGGATTCCTGCAGTTTCTCAGCTATCTTAAAACCGTCTTCGCCGTCTTCTTCGCCGTCTGCAAGTTCAATGTCCAGAAACAGCAAGTCCGCCTCCGGACTTTCCATAAAATCTCTTCCACTGCCATATGCATTGACCTGAACAAAAATATTTCTGTCCATGCAATATTTTTCTACGATATCTCTTATTTTATCTCTCCATACTGCCTCATCTTCCACAATCCCTATTCTCATATCCCGTTCTCCTCCTGGGCTATAGTCCCTGGAACTGCAAGCCCCGGAGTTCCAGTATCTGGGCCTTCAGTCTTCGGGGGTACAATCTCCGAAATTTCAGTCTCTGGGATTTCACTCCCCGGGACTTCAGTCTTCGGTATTACACTTTCAGGGATTCCACTCCCCAGGACTTCAGTCTCCAAGATTACACTTTCAGGTCTTCCAGTCCCCAAGACTTCAGTCTCCAAGATTTCAATTTCAAGGCTTTCACTCCCCGAGACTTCAGTCTTCGGTATTACACTTTCAGGGATTTCACTCCCCGAGACTTCAGTCTCCGAGATTTCAATCCTTGGGATCGAAATGCTGACTTGAAACATTGCCGTTCCGTCTTCCGCTGCAGACTCCATATAATATTCCCCGTGATATTTACGGACTGTCGCGGCAATATTTTTCAGGCCGAATCCATGGTTCACCGCATCTGGTTTCGATGTCCCGTGGAACCCTTTTCGGCTGTTCATTTCTTCAGCCACACTGTTGCTGGCAACAATGAAAATTTCTTTCCTATGCTCTGTCAGCTCAACCCGGATTTTGGGAACGGCCGTCCGCACTGCCGCTTCCATGGCATTCTGCAGTATATTTCCCATCAGTGTCGTGATGTCAAACATTTCAAGGCCTGTTTTCCCGGACAGTTTTCCTGTTACAGAGAAATCTACCTTTTCCTTTTCCGCCAGGTAGAAATAGTAATTCAGGATAACATCAAGCATATCGTCTCCCGTGTGGATTTTCAGCTCAAACTCGTCCTGTATGTTCCAAATGGTATCTATGTACTCCCTGACTTCTTCCGTCTTTTTCTGACTGGCCAGTTCCCTGAGAACGCCCACATGATTCACCAGGTCATGCCTGAAACGCCGCACGGCTTCCGACTGCCGCAGCTGATAATCGTACTGCTGCTTCTGCATCTGCATAAAAAGCCGCAGTTCCCCGTTCTGTCTGTCCGACAGTATATTTCTAATGGCGAGGCCAAGCGTCAGAAAAATGGAATAAACCGCCCCCACTATGCTGATAAAAAACACCGCATAGCCATCTAAGCCATACCTTGCATGATTTTCGTCAAAAAAATAAAAAACATAATTATAGAACATCTGGAAAATACTGCCCTGGATTAACAGCGCAAGCTTATACTTCAGCTTTATATCGCATAAGTAAGCGTCATTTTTCCGAAAGAGCCGCAGATATACCAGAAGATACACCAGAAAGGAAATCAGATAGGCAGGCTCCATCCACCATGTGATATCCGCTCCGCCGACTCCCCCGCCTATTAAAACAACCTGTATCAGCATCACGCTGAACGTATCGATGATTCCCGTGAAATACATAAGGGCGGCGCTTAATATAAACAGATGCCGCAGCCTGTCTTCAAAAAACAGACATATGGACAGCACGCTCCAAAGCAGATAGACAAGAGGAGAGTTTGTATCAAAATATGCATTGCAAACCCCGCCGGAAATCATGGCCAGAACCGACGCACCAATCAAAAGTTTGCTTTTTCTTGGATATAACCTGAATCCGAAATGAATGATAAACAGGTATATAAAATAATTTGCTATATTGTCCACAATATAAATCATGTGAAGATCTCCTCACCCGGCTGATATTCTAAATCCACCCGTTTGCTGTTTAATTTCATTCTTATGCCTTCTCCTGAGCGCCATTGTGGCAGAGCTATAGTCCAGAGCTCTTCCTTATATTTTATCATCATTCTGCTAAGATTGAAAGAAACTTTTAAGGTATTTGCACTGCCCAAAATACACATTTCTCCTCCGGATAATCCAATCCTGCTATATTGAGCCGCTTTTTAAATTCTTCTTCCACATCCCAATGTCTCTCCCTTCATTTTTCTATTTGCGGCAGTTCCAGTTCCTTTTGTTCAATCGTATTAGACAGATACCGGAATGTCCCATCCTCATTCTGTTTGTAATCTACCACTTCCCCAAAAGGCGGAAACTGTTCTGCAAATATCCTTTCATATTCATAACGCGGACCTCCGGCCGCAACCAAAAATAAAAACCATTGGCGTTTCGATCAGCCAGAGTAGCGCCAAAATAAGCAACCCTGACACTGACAGGCAAAGGAAAGAAAAAATATGGGCAGCACCTGTGCATTGTATGGCTTGGATACAAAATCATCCACACCAATATTCAGGCTCATCAGTTCGTCAAATTCTGTATTTCTGCTGGTAAGCACAATGATAGGGACATGGGAGCTTTGCCGGATTTCCCGGCACACATGGAATCCGTCCTGGTAAGGCAGGTTGATGTCCAGCAGAATCGGGTCTGCCCCGGAACCAAGCGCAAGCTGTGCTATATCATGAAAATCGTCACTGCTCTCACATTGAAAACCATATTTTTCAAAAATTAGTATCAACCAGACAGTTCCAGCCTTTTCATTGTTACCCTTTCATTCCATCTCCCTGAACGTGTCAGTCATTCCCCTGGCAAGGCTCCACCGGCGCTGCATATAGGATTTCAGATTTTCCGTTCTTTGCCCGTAAGCCTCCCGGGCTGTTCCCTATTACTGCAATGGTTCCTATACTGTGTCGTCCTTGATTGCCTCTACAATGACATCATCCCTGATTTTCTTAGATGCCAGCATATAGATCCCGTTGATCACAAGCAGCACCAGAACAATATACCCCATCAGCGCCCACACCGGGAATGCGTATAGGAATTCCATGACGGACACGCCCATCATATAGCACTGTGCGGCACATACAATGATAAGTACCGGAAAACCGATCAGTATCGGCCTGACTGACAGCAGAAGCCCTTCCATCCCAAGCAGACGCCGGATTCCCTTTTCATCCACGCCTGCCGAGCGGAGCATGGCAAATTCCTTCCGCCTCTGTCCTAAGCTGTTCAGGATTGCTGAAAGCACCGAGGAAATGCCCACGATTCCGAACAGCGCCGCAAGGCTGCACACGACAAACATTGCCGCCCCCGTCATCCTCCCGCGGTTCCTCATCCGCTCCGTCTTACTGGAAGTCATAAAATCACTGCTGCCCAGATAAGCGCTGCATATCCTTTCCGCTTCGCCCTGGATTTCTTCATCCATTCCATCCGGCACAGCATAATTTACATAGTTCCTGTAATTATAAACCTCCATCTCATCACTGAAACTCCCGATGATGGCATAATATTCCTCCATGGGCACGATAACAGGCAGCGTATAAAACGAAGGATCAAGCCCGATCTCCGGCATTGACGGAATCACTGCCGCAACATCCACGACAAACTCATAGTCACCCTGAGCATCATCCGAATACTTCTCTGTCAGCTCCACCCTCTGCCCCTGCCGGAGATTCAGATAAGGGACTGTTTCCTGCATTGCCTCATAATCCCTTGCACCGGGGTTCTTTGCCACACTGTTTACAATGATGGCGGAAGATTCCGGCAAAGCCTCCATGCCCGCTTCCCGCAGAACGCTTTCATAGGCATCCTGCTCCATCCCCACCAGCACACAGGTTACACGGTAACGCCCGTCCCGCTCCACGATATAGCCGTCTGCGGCATCAAAGCCTCCCGCCTGCAGGAATTCTGCCGCCTGGTCACTCCCGGAAAGCCAGACAGCGCATTTCGCCCTTGCATAAACAGATGTTTCCTGCACGCCCGGCATGGCTTTCAGTTCCGCAAGGAGCGCACCGTCTATCCGCTCCCCCGTCCCCAGCGTGATATTCACATCAAAATGATTCATATTCTCCGCCTGCGCATTGCTGATATCGGAAGCCGTAAAGACTGCAAGGAACCCAAAGGCAAGGAGCATACACAGGGAAAGCGTCACCATGCAGGTATGGTACAGTTTTTTCCCCGCATTTACCGAGTTTGCCGCTATCTCCCCAAGGAATCCGAAATGTTTTGCCAATATGGGATGGCTCTTTGCTTTCTTCGATGTGCGTCCCCACATTGCAATTCCGTACTGCTCCCCGCGCACTGCCTCTATGGGCAGAACCTTTGACATCTGTCTCGCCGGCCCGTGTGCGGCAAACAGGACCGTAACAAAGGAAAGCACTGCCGCCATGAGCGCCGCTGCCGGTGAAAAGGAAACCTCCATCCGGCTCCCGAACACCTCACTGATCATACCGGAATAGACCGACAGGACACCGAAGGAAAAAAAGTATCCCAGGATCATCGAAAGCAGGATCGGGATAACCGAGAGGATGCACGCCTCATAAATGACCGTCCTTCCTATCTGCTTCGGCCCCGCCCCTACAGATTTCAGGATGCCGAGCTGATGGATCTTCTGTTTCGCCGAAATCCCGAAAGCGCCCCTTATGATATAGGCAAATACCGCCATCGATGCGCCTGCCGCAAGCACAAGCCCCAGGAACAGCTTCGGCACATCACTCCGGAAAAAACTCCCAGGTGCATATACCCCATGCCATGCAAGCAGCGCGGCATGGTAGCGGCACGGGTAGTCCCCGTATTCATCCTTTGGAAGCCCTATTGCCTCCGCAATCTGCGGGACTGCCGTATATACTTTCCCCCTCCGCTCCATCTGGAGATAGACCGCCACCTCCCTTTCCGGCGAAAGCGCTTCCGGCTCCATAAAGCCATAGGCGAGGTATCCTTCATAGCCGGAGGAAACGGACACATCCAGTTCCCCCACAATGGTCAGGCTGGCCGCATCCTTCTGCCGGTTTTCTTCCATGTACGTCCGCACATTGCTGACCATTTCCACGGCGAGCGTGTCGCCAATGCCATATGCCGGGTTCTGCAGGAAGAAATCCTTGCTGACCACTATCTCGCCGGAAGCCTGCGGGACACGCCCCCGCAGGAGCATATTCTTCTCATACATGGCATCCCAATAGCCGCTGTCACAGTTCTGTATCAGCAGGCGGGGAAGCGCCGTCCCTTCCGGCAGGAACGCGGTCTGGTTGTCCCCTTTTACAAACATGGCTTTTACACCCGCATTGTCCCTCACCATGCCAAGTCTGCCTGCCGGGACATCCATAAGCTCCGCATCCCAATCACCTCCAATATAAATTTCCTGCTGTACCATCTGGTTCCAGAAACTCTGCGCAAAAACAAATAATGTACATAAAAAAGTGGAAGCGATCAGAACCGCCACAATAATGGAAACTGAGGTGCGGCGGTTTTTACGCACCTGGTCTAAGCTGTATTCCCGTATGATGTTCATGGCTATACCTCCCTGCCCGCCACTGCGGGCCTCCATGCAATTACACCGCCTTATCCGAGACAATCTTCCCATCCTCTATCTTGATGATGCGGTCTGCTTCCAGTGCCACATTCTCATCATGGGTGACCAGCAGGATGGTCTGTTTATACTGGCGGTTGGACAGTTTCAGCAGGG
>CAJTSY010000012.1:4224-51321 GCA_910578995.1 uncultured Acetatifactor sp. | reverse complement strand
AGATGTCGGTGTGGTTAAGGGTTATTTTAATCTTCATGGCTGTGGCGTCCAATGCGTACATCCTGAGGAAAATCAGGAAATCGCAGATGAAAATAGACGGGGCGTTATACTGGATTTTCTTCGGAGCGGTTATTCTTCTGCTGAGTATTTTTCCTGATATCTGTTACATGCTGGCGAATCTCATAGGGGTGGAATCCCCTGCCAATCTTGTATTTTTGGTCGTAATCTTCATTATGCTTGGGAAGCTGTTTACACAGTCAGTTAAGATTTCCCAGATTGAGTACCGGATAAGTATATTGACAGAGGAAGTTGCCATCTGGAGAAAGCAGGTCGAGGATGAATGTCTGCAAGATAAGAACAGAAAGGATTAGCAATGGAGAAACTTGTAACAGTAATTATTTTATCATATCGCAATACATTGGGCCTTTATCCCACCCTTGAGAGTGTGTTAGAGCAAACATATGAAAAGATTGAAATAATTTTTTCGGATGACGGCTCACCGGAATTTGATAAAGAAATGCCCGGCTTAAAATCTTTCATTTCCGGCCATCAGAAGGGAAACATAACCAATGTGATTTACAATGCTCTCCCTGAGAATGTCGGTACTGTCAGAAACATAAACAGTGCCATCAAACTAAGCAGTGGACATTATATTAAAATTCTGTCTGCGGATGACAGACTGTCACATCCAAATGTATTATCTGCATATGTGAATTTTATGAAAATGTATAACAGCAAAATTGTATTTGCTAAAATGCGGGGAGTTACCCTGGATGGACAGTATAAATATAAACTGCAATCCTGCGACTTTAACTATAAGCGTCTGAGGAACTATACCGTCGGACAGACGAGAAACAGGCTGTTCCGCAGAAACTTTCTTCCGGCCCCCGCATGGATGATTGATGCAGAAGTATTCCGCACCCATGGCCTGTTCCTGGAAAGCACGCGCCTGATCGAAGATTATCCATACTGGCTGTACCTGACATCAAAAGGAGTCGCCTTCCATTATATGGACGAAATAGCCATAGACTATAAGCTTTCCGGAATATCCAGTTCCGGACATTACAGCGAGGCGTTCATGAACGACATGCTTGTGATATATGACAATTACATTTTCCCCTATGATAAACGCTTCGGCATACTGCAGTCGGTTTACAATGCCCTGAAACGCGCGGGGCTAAATTACTATATTGCAGAAGCCAAGAATGACAAGATGACCCGGGTAAAGTACTTTCCATTTTGGTTCCTGGTATCTGCGCAGGGCATGGTTAATGGAATGGCAAACAAATTCATAAGTCTTCAGAAGAAGGAGTATCATTGAAGAAATTAAAGAATTGGCTGGCAGGAAATAGTGCCAATGTTACGAAAATGGGCGTACTGTGGAATTTTATAGCCAGTACGGAGTATTCCCTCCAGTCAGCAGTATTAGTATTAGCGGTCACCAGAATTAATGGATTATATGATGCAGGAGTTTTTACACTTGCATATACCATTACACAGATGATGACGACAATAGGGAACTATGGAATGCGGGCGTTTCAGGTATCAGATTCACAAAATGAATATTCATTTCCCCAGTATTTTTCATCACGGATGGTTACGTCACTTGTAATGATGGGAATCTGTACTGTATGTGCCTGTATATATGGTTTAACGGAGAGCAGGGGAAAACTGATAATGATTCTATGCGGGTACCGCATAATAGAAGTTATAGAAGATGTAATCCATGGTGAAATGCAGAAAGCCGGGCGGTTGGATGTAGGCGCAAAAATAGAGGCAGTCAGAATTTTTATTGTCACCGCGGCCTTTGTGGGGGTCTGTCTTGGAACCCGCGATGTTGTGGCTGCGAGTACGGCTATGTTTGCCTGTTCTCTGGTTGTCACTTTGGCTTTAAATATATTGGTCCTAAATAATTTTAATGAGGTCACATTCAGGCCGGAACTCACAAGGCTGTACCGGCTTCTCTGGGTGTGCCTCCCCATATGCGCATGTGACTTTCTATATAACAATTTAGTAAACGCGCCTAAATATGCAATTGAACGGAATCTCTCAGAAGAATCCCAGGCGGTGTTTTCCATTCTTTTCATGCCAGTATTTACAATCAGCATACTGAGCAGCTTTATCTATAAACCCCTTATGGCTGATATGGGAGTTTACTGGAACCAAAAGGAAAACGTTAAATTTTTCCGTATTATTTTAAAGCAGTTTCTGGCAATTGCTGTGCTGACACTGTTCATAGCAGCAGGGGGCGCAATAATCGGACTAAGGCTATTGGGAATTATATACGGCTTAGATTTAAATGAATATAAGGGGCTGTTTGTATTACTGCTCGGATTTGGAGGTGTAGCCGCCCTGGATGCTTTCCTGGTAATAGTTCTGACAATCATGCGAAAACAGCGGTGGTCTATTGTTGCCTATGCTATATCAATGGCATGTGTAATAAGCACGATTGACAGAATGGTCAGTGCGTTTGGACTGTGGGGCGCGGGTCTTTTATACAGTTTTTCAATGGGGGTGGTTATGGTTGTACTATTTCCTGTAGTCTTAAGCGCACTGTACAAAGCCAGGAAGAATGTGGAATGTAACTAATAGGAATCGACATTAATACATTTGAAAAACAGCACAGATTGGAGGAATAATTTATGCAGACAGTTAAATATACATTCCAGCCGCATGGAGACGAGCGCGGGCAGCTGATAGCATTGGAAGAATTCAACGATATCCCCTTCCAGATAAAACGTGTCTACTATATGTATGATACCGTGGAAGGGGTAATCCGCGGAAAGCATGCCCACAGACAATTACAGCAGATACTGGTATGCGTGCATGGAAGCTGCAAAATACTGTTGGATAACGGAAAAGAAAAGAAGGTGGTTGCGTTGGAAAAACCATACGAAGGGTTATATGTAGCAAATAACATGTGGCGTGAAATGTTCGACTTTTCGCCGGATGCAGTTCTCATGGTGTTTGCTTCCGACCTTTATGATGAAACCGATTACATAAGAGACTATGACGAGTTTTTAAAATTAATGGAAACTGGTAGCAACAGTTAGAAAACCGCAGAAAAGAGGGTGTAAAATGAAAATACCATTTGTAAGCTTTGTCCCCATGGAAAAGGAGTTAAACCGGGAATTTCGGGCGGCATTTGAGCGTGTTTTTGGGCGCAGCTGGTATATCGAAGGTGTTGAGGACAAAAATTTTGAAAGATCCTTTGCCGAGTATTGCCATTCCAAGTACTGTGTAGGTGTCGGCAATGGCCTTGATGCCTTGGTACTTGCCCTGAAGGCACTGAATATCAGAAACAATGACGAGGTGATCGTGCCTTCCAATACTTACATAGCTACTGCGTTGGCAGTCACATATGCAGGAGCTGCTCCTGTATTTGTAGAACCGGATATTCGTACATACAATATTGACCCAACAAAAATAGAAGAGAAAATTACCGCAAAAACCAGGGCAATTATGCCAGTCCACCTATACGGACAGGCATGTGACATGGATCCTATCATGGATATCGCCAGAAGGCACAACCTTTATGTTATAGAAGACTGCGCCCAGGCGCACGGGGCAAAATACAAGGGACGGAATGTCGGTTTATTTGGCAGTGTTGCCGGTTTCAGCTTTTATCCGGGTAAAAATCTGGGGGCCTTAGGCGATGCGGGAGCCGTCATAACGGACTCGGAGGAACTGGCGGGAATAATCCGTGCGTTAGGCAATTATGGATCCGACTATAAATACCATCATATTTACCAGGGCCATAATTCACGGCTGGATGAGCTACAGGCTGCCTTTCTCTCGGTAAAACTTCCCCACCTTGACAGGATGAACAGGGAAAGGGACAGAATAGCTAGGCGTTATCTCAGTGAAATAAATAATCCAAATGTTATTCTGCCCTATATCATACCTGAAGCAGAACACGTCTGGCATATTTTTGCCGTCCGCTGCAGGCAGAGGACCCAATTGGAGAACCATCTCTCTGAAAATGGAGTTGGGACTAATAAGCATTATCCTATTCCCATCCACATGCAAAAGTGCTATAAAAATTTAGGTATTCCCCAGGGTGCGTTACCGATTGCAGAAGAAATCAGTGCAACGGAATTAAGCCTGCCCCTGTACTATGGAATGTCAGATGAAGAAATTACATACGTTGTCAAAGTAGTAAATGATTTTAGTACAAGGGGTTGACATAGAAGATTAATGTAAATGCAGTTATTTCGAAAAAAGTATCATTTAAAGGCAGAGGTATTGTAATGCAGAAAGACAAAGACATAAAGCGACCATTTGTATGTGTTGCCGGGAAAAATGACATAGCTGTGGACGTACTGGAGCATCTGATCCAAAAAAACAGAGACTACGGAATTGGTGTAATTTGCAACAAAACTGAGACAGGAAAAAATAGCTTTCAAAAGTCATTAAGGTGGTTTGCCAACAAGTTTGGAATCAGGGAATATACGTTGGATGAAGTATATAATACTGATGATCTCATACTGCTGTCAACGGAATTTGACCGTATAGTCAGGCCGGACAGATTTAAAAAAGCAAGATTATATAATATTCACTTTTCTTTATTACCTAAATATAAGGGGATGTTTCCGACAGTGCTTCCTATCCTGGACGGGGAACAGGAATCAGGCGTTACCCTTCACAGGATTGATGCCGGAATTGACACAGGAGACATTATTGACCAGTTTTCCTTTCCCATAAATAAAATGGACTGCAGGGAACTGTACATGAAATGCATGAAGTGCGGAACGGAAGTGGTGATCCGAAATATTGATGCCATACTTGAAGGCCGTGATGAAGCGCATCCACAGAAAATAGCCGGATCAACATACCATTCTAAAAAGTACATTAATTACGATGATTTAAGAATTGATCTTAACCAGACGGCATACGTGGTTGCCAATCAGGTACGCGCGTTTTGTTTTAGGGAATATCAGCTGCCTGAAATAAACGGCCATTATATTATCGACTACTGCATTACCAATACCAGATCCGTTTTAAAACCGGGCAGCATTTTCTTGGAAAACAATGACATGTGCATAGTGGCAACCATTGACTATAACATCATACTGTATTATGACAAATTCAGCCAGTTGCTGGAATACTGTGAAAAAGGAAATCTCAATATGGTTCGCCGGATATGCGAGATCAGAAAACACATTAACACATCCGACAGCCACGGATGGACCCCGTTAATGGTTGCCGTATATAACAATCGCGCTGATATTACAGAATATCTGCTGACTCATGGGGCAGACATTAACGCCGTCAATAATAACGGAACAACGGCTTTAATGTATGCAAAAGATGCATATAAAAGGAGCGGCGACATTACAGTATTCTCGATGCTGTTAAAGTTTGGGGCAAATTCAAAACAGAGAGATTATACAGGAAAGTCACTGGATGATTATTGCCGAGAAGAGGGAATTGGGGAAATTGGAGACTATAGAACGGACTTAGGGAGCTATCACTGAGCCATAAGGGACATAGTCAAAGGAGGCATTTGCATCCATATACCGTCTATAGAAGCCTTCTTTCACAGGGATCGACTTTTTATGGCTGCGCACAAGGGTGACATTTACCGTAATGTCAAACGAGTCGGAATCCGGGAAGTCAAAATTCCCGACAAGGCCTTTGGAATGGATGTCCTTTGTGCGGAAGAGGAAATATTGTCCCTTTTCCATGACATGAGCCATGTTATTATAGGAGCAGTACCCACGGTCGCCGATGAAGATGTCCCTGGTATCAGGCGGCGTATCAAGCCGGTCAACCATATCGCAGAAGGCCCGGAATTCATCCTTACAGTGGACAGGCTGGATAAGTGCGGCAGGATAGGTGTGCTGATCCAGGTCATAGAGTGCATTCAGGCGCATGCTGTAGAAGCCTTTTGCGGAATGCCCTTCTGACACAAAGTATTCCGGAGAAGCATAGGAAGGCCTGCTGAAAAAGGTGAAGGTCGAGCCATCCGCGGCAAGGAGACGGAAGTCTGCCTGCAGGCCAAAGAAATCAAGCAGTTCTATCCTGGTGCTGGAAGAGCCGCAGGAAACCAGGAAGGAGATGAGCCTGTCTGCCCCCATTTTTCCGGAACGGGTGAAGTCCCTGCCGGGACTGGCTGCATACTGGGAGATGTTGGATACGACATGGCTGACGGCGTCAGCAAAAACAGCTTTGATGTGTTCATGTGATATAATAATGTACCTCCTTGGAATTGGATTGATGTTTCTGGCTCCAAGTTCAAGGGCCGCGCTCACTGCCTCTAAAGTTCATCAATAGTGAGCGCGGCCGCACATTTTGGTGTTTTTGCCAACCCCTTTAGGTATATTTTTATAAAAACCTAATACTTAGCTAAATGACATTGAGAGATGAATCTTAACATTTTGTTAAATTTCCGAATTTTTTTAGCTTTTTTTCACCTCCGCAGCTTGTCAATAATAAGACAGCGTGGTATACTTTTGTTACTGTCGAAAAGTGCAAATCCTGTATTTCGACAGAATATGCGGGGGCAACGGGCATATGGGAGGGCGGAGGCCGAGTGCCGCACGGTGGGTGCGGGTATTTTTGGTTGTGTTGGCAGTTGTGATTTTCTGCTGCCTGGGTTTTGCGGCATTAGTGGCAGCGGACAAGCATTATGCATGGTTCCGCAGAGTTTTAACAGGTTTTCTGGGGACAGATAATCATTTTGACGGCGGTCAGTGGTTTTCGGTGGCGGCTACTTTCATCGGCGGCCTGATCAGTGCGGTTCCGGGGTTAATGTGCGGGATGTTGGCATATATTCAAACAGAACGGCTTCATGAACTGGAGGACAGGTACCACCGGCCGGGGCTGGAGTTGGACGAGGCCAGGCTAAGCATGATTGCCCTGCGAAGTAAGAAGGGGGAGCTGCTCAAGGATCCCGGGGAGATCAGGGAGGGGCTGCCTTGGACTTTGTACATGTATCGCAGGACTGTGGAGGAAGCCATAGAGAAGGAACGGCCTTTCTATATTGTGTTAAAAACGGAGTTTCATGTAAAAAATGAAGTGACCGTGAAGCGCATTTTTATCAGGCAGGTGGATTTCCTGGTTGGAGAAGAGGTTTCGGAATGGGTGTTGGCCGGTAAAAAGGAAAAGGCAGAGGACGGGCACCACAAAATCTGGGAATTTAATAAACAGATACAGCCGGGGGAAACTAAGTATACCCTGGAGTGGATTCTTTGCCCTTCTGAGGAGAGGGCGACGGTGGGGTTCTGGGGTGCGATGCGGGATTTTGTGCTTCAGGAGGATATCCGCGATTCCAGGGTAAGGGATTTGCGGTTGAACGTGCACATGAACGTGGAATATGAATATAGTGCCAGGGGTGGCACGGAGTGCATGCTGTGCGTGGAGTATGATGTGAACAAGATGCAGCATGCCGCGGTGGTACAGGAGAATTGTTCCTGTAACGGTTATTTTACCTATGACACAAATAAGGGGAAAAAGAATTTTCAGGGGCGGAGATGACATCCGCGGAAAGGAACTGGGGTATAGGTGTGAGACGGGAGCTGGCGGTAAAGCGTAAGAGAATATTAAAGAGAATTTCCCTGGAGGAATACAGGGGACTGCTTGGGTTTGTGGAAAGGGTATACTTGTCTGAGTATGCCTTAAAGGTGCTGCTTGCCAGAAAATGTTCCAACCTGTTTTTTGGGTTGGTTGAGCTGGCCCGGGAGGAGGATGGCGGCCGGGTCAGGCGCCTGTACCAACAGAAGTTTGCGGAGGGGAATACGCCGCTCATTATTTCGGACAGAGCAGTTTGCTATTTCCGGGAGGCTATAAAAGCGGGGAGGTTTGCCAGCATTCTGATCGTGGACGATGTGATGATTCACGGAAAGACGGTGGCGCAGCTGTATGGGCAGATTCAGCCGTTGGTAGAGGGACAGGACTGCAAAATAGACATATGGGCGTATGCGGCAAACCGGAATGAAGTGCTTCCGGAGATTCTTAAGAGTGCGAAGGTTGACAGGCAGTGCGAGACAAGTGAATGGCGTGGGATAACAGACAAAATTGTGGATATTTTTTATCTGACAGGCCGTCCGTATACTTCCTATGTGCCGAATCTTATTTTGGATGTTTCTTCCGGGCCCGGAAAGGCGATGGAGGATTTCCGGCGCAGGCATGGCATGGAACGGATCAATAATACATTCCAGAAAGAAGAGGATATCTTTTCCTATGCATGGATCGATCCGGACAGGTGGAATTTTTCGGTGTTCCGCAGCATCAGGTTTTATATGAATGAGGAGCTGGAGAAATGTGTGGTAGTTCCCATGGTGTCGCTGATGCCGGTGTGGGAAGATGTGTTTTTTCAGTACGTGGATATCCTGAAGGACTTTATCTGTAAGGAGTATTTTGAGAAGGTGTTTCCCGTGTGCAGGGAACTGTGCTATAGGATGATAATTTATGTTATCAGTGCATTATGGGGCAGGCTTTTCTTTGAGAAGTATGTGGGAAGTTCTGTTGAGGGGATGAACCTGGAGAGCCCCCTGGAGGAGGAAGTCAATTTTGGAGGGTGCATTCTGGACAGGGAGCGGATCCGGAAGTTAAGCGCAGGGCAGATAGAAGAGATTGCCGACAGGTTGGAGAAGGCTTATATGGAGGTGGATTCGGGTACCCTGAGGAGCCTGAGTGCGGATTTTCAGATCCTGGAAGAAGAGACTGCACACATACCGGAGCAGGAAAAGGGGGAGAACCAGCCCCTGCAGATAATGAGTTTCCTGTATATCAATGCAAAGAAAGAGGAAGAGCGTTGGAAGGCCGGCCAAAGCAGGGAAGGGATGGCAGGGCGTCTGGGCGGATACCCGCTGTGCTGTATTCCGGACAGATTTTCGGACCGGAGCAGGAACGATATCCTGATGCAGGTTCTGCACGCCATTGACCTGGGATACGGTTCCATCGTTGCGATGGTGTATAATACGGAAGCTGGCTGCTGCTACGTTTCGCTGCTTCATTCAGGAGAGCGGAATTACAAGTATGTTGAGATGCGGTATTTTCCTTTTCTGTACGGATTATTCGAGATCGAAAAGGGTTTGAGGGATAAGAAGCAAAACGACGAGGGGCAAAAGCGCAGGTTTATGGAAGAATACATCAACAAGATAGGAGGAACCTGTACGAAATATGCCAGGGAGGATTTAAATAAACTCTGCGGAACAAACGTGACAGAAGCATACAGGTCCGTTTTGATCAGGGATGCATGGAGTTATTCGGATCAGGATGCTTTGCGCACCGCCATTGAAGTAGCCGATGGAATTATGCAATAATAAGAAAATGGGGAATGAAGTGGTAAATGGACAGGAGACAGGAGATAAAGGAGCTGATACCGGCAGTGTATAATATCAGCTCCGATCGGACATCGGAGGGCTGTACGGGTGAAGCCTGTAAATGTGGAAAGTGTATTTGCATGGACGGTGAACAGGCGGCACTGCTGCAGGGGATTCTTATAAAAGAAGATTTTATCGCTATGGATATCCGGGAGGGGAAAACCGTCTTTCGAAATATACAGCAGGGGGCATGTCAGGATCTGAGATGCCAGTGGGCAGTACAGGAGTTTGTGGACTGGCTTATTCCGCATAGAGACCGGATCCAGAGAGATAAACTGGAGTGTTTGATTGACAGTGCTGTCCAGAGCGGACAGGCGGATTTTGTGGATATGCTGGGGTCGGTTCCGGCGGTCTATATGATCAATTCTTACCGGGAGCTTGAGGACCGGGAGAGCCTGATTAATTTATGTGTATATGCATCCTGCCCTCAGCGGTATTTAGATCAGCTGCTGAGGGCTGTTATTTGCTGTACAATCGGCTGTTATTTAAAGGGGAATTCGGACGAATGGAGCGCATATGCCGAGAAAACTGCGGAGATGTTTGGCAGCCTGAATGATTTGTTTGAGCATAGCGAAGAGCGGATAGAGGAGCTGCTTGAGGTTATGGACGATTATTATATCAGGTTGGGCAGAAAGGGAGGCAGGATCCATTTTGCCCAGAATATGCTGGGGGAATGCAGGGATAGGATGAGGATGACACGGGATAGAAAGCTTGCTGTATGCGAGGGTGAGAAAAGCAGGCAGTGGTACCGTGTACTGAAGAAAATTTTTGAGATAATGGGTATACCGGCAGAAAAATTTCCGGAGTTAACCTTTGTGGATTCCCCGATCTACCCTTCAGATTACGATGATGTCATCCAGGTTCTGGATGAAGTGATGGGGGAAAGAGATAAGGCATGCGGAGTGTTGAAAAAAATAAGTGATGTGTTTTTAGATGGAAAGGATCTTGTGGACGAAGAAGTAATACAGCAGCTGCGCCGGATTGCCGCATGAGGAAAGGAAACCGCACCAAAATGAAAGCAGCCCTGATCAGTGACCTCCACGGCAACTACAAAGCCCTGGAAGCCTTTTTGAATTACATAGGGGAAGAAGAGCGGCCCGTAGACGCCGTCATCAGCCTTGGCGACTACATAACCGATGCCCCTTATCCGGAGCGAATCGTGGCGCTTCTCCATGAAATGAGGGAGCAGTACTGCTGCATTATGCTCCGCGGAAACCGTGAGGATTACATTCTGGATAACGTGGATAACAGGGAGGGATGGAAGCCCTCTTCAGCCAACGGTACACTGTACTACACGCTGCAGCATCTGACAGAAGCGGACCGGGCTTTTTTCGCATCCCTTCCCACGGAGCGGGAGGTGCGCATGGAGGGCTGCCCGCCTCTCTATATCTGTCATGGCACCCCTGGCAGAGTTCGGGGGAATGTGTATCTGGAAGAAGGGCTGAGGGAGCGGGTGTTGGAGGCGCTGCCCTGCCGCTACCTGCTGGGAGGTCACAGCCATCATCAGGAAATCTTTCATTACGGAGGGAAAACCTATATCAATCCCGGCTCCCTGGGCTTTGCGGTGGACGGAGTGGGCAGGCGTGCCCAGTTTGCCATGCTGACCGGGAGCAGGGAAGGGTGGGAAGTCAGGTTTCATTCGATTCCCTATGATGTGGAGGGGTATCTGGGTGACTTTGCGGAGAGCGGCGTGGATGAGATCGGCATGACCCTGAACAGGGCAATTAAGAAAAGCCTGGTGACAGGGGGAAATTATTTTTACCGGTGCATCATGGCAATGGAGGAAGAGGCGAAGGCAAAGGGACTGGCTTCCATGACGGAGCTGCCTGAAGAAGCCTGGGAGAAGCTTGTGGAACGGTTTGGACTGTAATGTGGGGACCTGGTTTTTTGGCAGACACCTGATTTATAAGGGACGGAGTTCGGGGCGGAAATACGATGAAATTTTTATTGGCGGCGGTAAACGCAAAGTACATTCATTCCAATCCTGCCATTTACAGCCTGCGTGCTTATGCAGGGGAAGGGCTGCGGCAATATGTGGAACTTGCAGAGTATACCATCAATCAGTCCCTGCAGGAAATCCTGGCTGACATATATGTCAGAAAACCTGACATTATTGGTTTTTCCTGTTATATCTGGAACTGGCGTCTGGTGCGGGAGCTGATCGGTGAACTTCCCAAGCTTCTGCCGGATGCGCCTATCTGGTTGGGAGGGCCGGAGGTATCCTATGAAGCGGAAAAAATACTCCGGGAGCATCCGCAGCTTGCCGGGGTTATGGTCGGGGAAGGAGAGGCGGTTTTCCGGGAGCTTCTTGGATATTATGCCGGTGTGAAGCCGGAGGCGAATGCCGGTGTGAATCGGGAGCCGCATGCCGGGGCGGCTTCGCACCTTAAGAGCCTGCATGACATCCCCGGCCTGTGCCTTCCCTCTGGGTATACTGCCCCGGTGCCGCCGGTGGACATGAATGTCATTCCCTTTCTCTACCACGACTTGAAGCCTTTCGAAAATAAGATCATTTATTACGAGTCCAGCCGGGGCTGCCCTTTTCGCTGCAGTTACTGTCTGTCATCCCTGGAAAAACGGGTAAGGCTGCGTGACATAAGTGTCGTAAAGGGTGAGCTTCAGTTTTTCCTGGATCATAAGGTAAAACAGGTCAAGTTCGTGGACAGGACGTTCAACAGTAATCATGCCCACGCAATGGCGATCTGGCAGTATATTTATGAACATGACAATGGTGTCACAAACTTTCATTTTGAGATTTCGGCTGATCTGCTGCAGCCGGAGGAGATCGCGCTTTTGAACCGTTTCCGCCCGGGGCTTGCACAGCTGGAAATCGGCGTTCAGTCCGTGAATCCGGCCACGCTTCAGGCCATAGGGCGCAGGACGGATCTGGACAAACTGGAAAGCGCCGTGGCGGCGGTTCGCAGGGGCGGGAATGTGCATCAGCACCTGGATCTAATCGCCGGCCTTCCCTATGAAAACTATGAGAGTTTTTCCCGTTCTTTTAACCGTGTATACCGGATGCGGCCGGAGCAGCTGCAGCTTGGGTTTCTGAAGGTGCTGAAGGGTTCCGGAATGTGGGAGCAGGCCGGGGAATACGGGATCTGTTACGGAGAGCAGCCTCCTTACGAGGTTCTGTACACCAGATGGCTTTCCTATGATGATGTATTGCGGCTGAAGCATATAGAGGAAATGGTGGAAATTTATTACAACAGTGCACAGTTTACCCACACCATTCCTTTTTTGGAGAAAGCTTTTCCGGATCCTTTTTCCCTGTATGAAGCCCTGGCCGCATTCTACAGGGAGAAGGGGTATTTTAGGACCAGCCCTTCCCGGGCCGGCCGCTATCATATTCTGCTTTCATTTGTCATAGAATATGATGTGGAACGTCTGGACGCATACCGGGAGCTTCTGGTCTTTGATATGTATCTGCGGGAAAAATTGAAAAGCAGGCCGGAATTTGCGCCGGAACAGCTGCAATATAAGGAAAGAATACGCTCTTTTTATAAAATGGAAGAAAAGGAGCGCCGTTATCTGCCGGACTATGGAGAGTATGACTGGAAGCAGATGATGAAAATGACGCATCTGGAAGCATTCGCTTTTCCTGTGTGGGACGGGGAGCGGATGTCCGCCCTGTTTGAGGCTTGGAAGGCAGGGAGGGGGATTGCGGCATCCGGGAAAGAACCGCAATTTGTGTTGTTTGATTATGGGAAGAGAAATCCGCTTAATTGTGAAGCATATATTCAGCATCCTCAGTGCTGATCGAAGTATGCAAAAACCTTACTTTTCACTCCGGCCGAGGCAGGCGCAAAATCACTTTTACATTCCAGGAAAATCAGGATTTAGTTGACTTTTACCGAAAAAAGGAATACAATGCTAAAAGCGGGTTAGGCAGGACACTGTAAAACCTGTTAACATAAATGTTGCACAGAAAGAATCATAGAAAGGAAGTTAGTAATTATGGCAAGGACGAAAGCTGTGGAACCCGCAGCGAAGACTGCGGAAGTGGCAGAGGCTGAAGCTATTGAAATCAGGACAGAAGACATACAGGCAGAAGAGACAGTAGCAGAATCCAAAGCGGCAACAGAAAAAGAGGAGAAACCGAAAAAGACACCCGGGAGAAAGAAGACTGTCAAGGCCGAGAAGGCTGAGACGGAAGCTGCATCGCCTGTAAAAGAAAAGGTTACTAAGACGGAGGCAGCAGCGCCTGCGAATGAAAAAGCTGTGGAAACCGCTAAGAAGGGCGCAGGGACGGCAGCCGGAAAGACAGCAGCAAAGAAGACGGAGAAGGCCGAACCGAAGGCCCTTATGCACATCCAGTATGGAGGAAAGTCTATTTCCCAGGAGAATCTGGTGAAGAGCGCAAAGGATATCTGGAAGTATGACCTGAAGCGCAAAGCCGGTGATCTGACAAGCATTGAGCTCTATGTGAAGCCGGAGGAGAACAGGGTTTATTATGTCATGAACGGAGATGTTACCGGCTGTTTCGATATCTGAAGATTGCCGGCGGCATTCAGACTACAGCAATAGGAAGCGAAGAAAAACGGTACCGGATCAGCGCGGATTTGCGGGATTCCGGTGCCGTTTCTGCGTCTTTCGGGAGAGACGGTTTTACCGGGAAATTTTTCCGGAACCGGAATTCGCCTTTTTAGAATTTTTTTAGAATTATTTTTGATGAAATTGGTTGACAATGATTATAGTAAGTGATATTTTATGGTTAACAGATGTTAGCACTCCTTTTGAATGAGTGCTAATAACAAAAGGGAGGCAGCCTGGGATGGAGCTGGATGAAAGAAAACGGAAGATCCTGCAGGCGGTTATCCGCAATTATCTGGAAACGGGGGAACCGGTTGGCAGCAGAACCATTTCCAAGTATACCGACCTGAATTTAAGTTCCGCCACCATTCGGAATGAGATGGCTGACCTGGAGGAAATGGGCTATATTTTTCAGCCGCATACCTCCGCGGGCCGGATTCCTTCCGATAAGGGCTACCGCTTCTACGTCGATGCCATGATGGAGGAGAAGGAGCGGGAAGTGGTGGAGATGCGGGAAATGAAGAACATGCTTGTGGAGCGCCAGAACAAGATAGAGACGCTTCTGAAGCAGGTAGCCAGGGTTCTGGCACAGAATACCCAGTATGCCACCATGATCTCCGCCCCAAGGACAAAACGCAGCAAACTGAAGTTTATCCAGCTTTCCAGAGTGGATGCCCGACAGCTGCTGGCAGTTATCGTCCTTGAGGGGAATGTAATTAAGAACAACATCCTGCCCGTGGAGGGGGAAGTGGATGACGAGACCATTCTGAAGCTGAATATATTGCTGAACACGCATCTGAACGGTCTGGCCATCGACGAAATCAACCTGGCAATGATAGCTGTCATGAAGCAGCAGGCGGGTATACACAGCCACATTGTAAGCGAGGTCATAGACGCGGTGGCGGAGGCCATACGGGCGGAGGAGGATCTGGAGATTTACACCAGCGGTACCAACAATATCTTCCGGTATCCGGAGCTGGCTGACCATCAGAAGGCAAGCGAGCTGATCAATACATTCGAGGAGAAGCGGCTGCTAGGGGAATTTCTGCAGGAGACCCACGGGGAGAGCGGAGAGACCGGGATCCAGGTGTATATCGGTGCGGAGACGCCGGTGCAGAGCATGAGGGACTGCAGTGTGGTTACGGCATCCTATGAACTGGGTGGCGGCATGAAGGGAACCATCGGCATCGTGGGTCCCAAAAGGATGGATTATGACAAAGTCGTGGCGACGTTGAGAAGTATACAGTCACAGTTGGATGAGATGTACGGAAGCGCAGGACAGACCTAGTACGCCGATGCATTCATTTCCGGGCGCCGAAGGCGCAGGGACGAGTCGGCGTACCGGGCGGGAATAGAAAGATGGGAGGCTTGAGGACACAGAAATGGCAGATCAGGAGCAGGATGTAAAAGTAGAAAAAGAACAGGAGATTCCCGGGACGGAGACAGCCGCGGAGGAGAGCGCCGCAGCCGGATCCGAAACCGCTGAGAACGCCGGGGAGGAAATCCGGGCGGAAGGGGAGGAAAACCCGGAGGAGGATGTGGAGACGGCACCCCCCGAGGGAGAGGATCCCAAGACCTGGGCGGAGAAGCGGGCGGCCAAAAAGCAGGCGAAGCTGGACAAAAAGGCCCAGGGTTATAAGGATCAGATAGAACAGCTCGAAGATAAGGTAAAACGTCAGTTGGCAGAATTTGAAAATTTCCGCAACAGGACGGAGAAGGAAAAGCACGCCATGTTCGAGACCGGGGCGAAGAGCGTTATCGAGAAGATTCTTCCGGTGGTGGACAATTTTGAGAGAGGCCTGGCCACGGTGCCGGAGGAGAAGAAGGGGGATCCTTTCGTGGACGGCATGGAGCGCATTTACAAACAGCTGCTCACGGAACTGGAAAATATAGGCGTCAAACCCATAGAAGCCGTTGGAAAAGAATTTGACCCCAACCTGCACAATGCGGTGATGCAGGTGGAGAGCGAGGAGTATGAGTCCGGCGTGGTGGCTCAGGAGCTTCAGAAAGGCTACACTTACCGGGACAGCGTGGTGCGTCATTCCATGGTGGGAGTGGTGCAGTAAGTTAAGGAGGCGCTCCGGGAAATGGCCCGGAGACATTTGGCGGACAGATGACATTTCAAGAGAGATGTTATCAGACACAATATAAAAGCAGTATCCGCAGGTTCCCGGGAAGGCGGGAGGGCGGAACGAAAATTAGGAGGACAATCAGAAATGAGCAAGATTATTGGTATCGACCTGGGTACGACAAACAGCTGCGTAGCGGTAATGGAGGGCGGCAAGCCCACCGTCATAGCAAATGCGGAAGGGGCAAGGACCACACCCTCCGTGGTGGCATTTACCAAGACAGGAGAGAGACTGGTAGGCGAGCCGGCGAAGCGCCAGGCAGTTACCAACGCGGAGAAGACCATCGCTTCCATCAAGCGGGATATGGGTACAGACAACGGCCGTTCCATCGACGGCAAGAGATATTCTCCCCAGCAGATTTCCGCAATGATCCTTCAGAAGCTGAAGGCTGACGCGGAGAGCTATCTGGGAGAGAAAGTGTCCGAAGCGGTTATCACGGTTCCCGCTTATTTTAACGACGCGCAGCGTCAGGCCACCAAGGATGCGGGCAAGATTGCCGGCCTGGAGGTAAAGCGTATCATCAACGAGCCTACGGCGGCCGCCCTGGCATACGGACTTGACAATGAGAAAGAGCAGAAGATCATGGTGTACGACTTGGGCGGCGGTACTTTCGACGTATCCATCATCGAGATCGGCGACGGCGTTATCGAGGTGCTTGCTACAAACGGCGACACCCACCTGGGCGGCGACGACTTTGACAATAAGGTGATCCAGTGGATGCTGGCCGAGTTCAAAAAGGCGGAGGGCGTAGACCTGTCCGGCGACAAGATGGCCATGCAGAGACTGAAGGAAGCGGCGGAGAAGGCCAAGAAAGAGCTCTCCAGCGCCATGACCACCAATATCAACCTGCCTTTTATCACGGCCACGGCGGAAGGCCCCAAGCACTTTGACATGAATTTAAGCCGTGCCCAGTTTGATGAACTGACCCACGACCTGGTGGAGAAGACGGCCATTCCCGTACAGAACGCCATGAGGGATGCGGGCCTGACCAATTCCGACCTGGGCCAGGTGCTTCTGGTAGGCGGTTCCACCCGTATTCCCGCCGTACAGGATAAGGTAAGGCAGATGACCGGCAAGGAGCCCAGCAAGTCCCTGAACCCGGATGAGTGTGTTGCCATCGGCGCATCCGTACAGGGCGGCAAACTGGCGGGCGATGCCGGCGCAGGGGATATCCTTCTGTTGGATGTAACGCCTCTTTCCCTGTCCATCGAGACCATGGGCGGCGTGGCAACCAGGCTCATTGAGAGAAATACAACCATTCCCACCAAGCACAGCCAGGTGTTCTCCACCGCGGCAGACAACCAGACCGCAGTGGACATCAACGTTGTGCAGGGCGAGAGACAGTTCGCAAGGGATAACAAGTCCCTGGGCCAGTTCCGTCTGGACGGAATCCCTCCCGCAAGGAGAGGCGTGCCCCAGATCGAGGTTACCTTTGACATCGATGCCAACGGTATCGTGAACGTGTCCGCAAAGGATCTGGGAACCGGCAAGGAGCAGCACATCACCATTACCGCAGGCTCCAATATGTCAGACGACGAGATCGAGAGGGCTGTGAAGGAAGCCGCTGAGTTCGAGGCCCAGGACAAGAAGCGCAAGGAAGCCGTGGAGGCCAGGAACGAGGCAGATTCCTTCGTATTCCAGACCGAGAAGGCCCTGGGCGAAGTGGGAGACAAGATCAGCGAAAGCGAGAAATCCGCGGTTCAGGCCGACCTTGACGCCGTGAAGGCCATTTTGGACAGGACAAAGGATCATGAGATGAGCGACAGCGAGGTGGATGAGCTGAAGGCCGCGAAGGAGAAACTGATGAACAGCGCCCAGAGCCTGTTTACCAAGATGTACGAGAACATGCAGCAGGCACAGGGCGGCGCTGCGGGCCCGGATATGGGCGGCGCGGCAGGCGCAGGAAGCAGCAGTTCCGCTCCCGACGATGATGTCATCGACGGAGATTTCCGCGAAGTATAAAATAAATAGAAACGGTGCCGCAAAAGGCACCGTTTTCGCGGGTTTTTAAGTTTTGCTGTAATAAAGGATTGAATAAGTACGAAAAATGTGGTATTTTATATAGTTGGTGAGTCATGTTTGTGCATGTCCGGTAAATGGCGGATTCCTCGGGCAAAAGCAGACAGGGTTCAAATATCGGTTCGTAATATCGTTTCATATAGAATGATTATAGAAGAGCAGGCAGAAGAGATTGGCGATGTGAGGAGTTATTATGGCAGAGCAGAAGCGAGATAATTATGAAGTCCTTGGCGTGGACAAAAATGCAGACGATTCCGCAATCAAAAAAGCGTACCGTGTTCTTGCAAAAAAATATCATCCGGATATGAATCCCGGGGATGCAGAGGCTGAGAAGAAATTTAAGGAGGCTTCGGAAGCTTATGCCGTGCTCAGTGACCCGGATAAGCGGCGTCAGTATGACCAGTTCGGCCATGCCGCGTTCGACGGCGGCGCAGGCGGAGCGGGGGGCTTTGACTTCAGCGGAACCGATTTCGGCGATATTTTTGGCGATATTTTCGGTGATCTCTTTGGGGGCGCCCGGAGCAGATCCCGCAGCAGCGGCCCCATGAAGGGGGCAAACCTGCGCACCAGTGTCAGGATCACTTTTGAGGAAGCTGTATTCGGCTGCAAGAAGGAGATTGAACTGAATGTAAAGGAAACCTGTAAGACCTGTAACGGCTCGGGCGCGAAGCCGGGAACCAGTCCGGAGACCTGCTCCAAGTGCGGCGGCAAGGGACAGGTGGTGTTTACCCAACAGTCGCTGTTCGGAACGGTCCGCAATGTGCAGGCCTGTCCGGACTGCCAGGGAAGCGGCAAAATTATTAAGGAAAAATGTGCCGATTGCCGCGGAACAGGATATATTGCTATGAAAAAGCGTTATTCGGTGGATATTCCCGCAGGAATCGACAACGGACAGTCCACGCGGATGCCTGGTCTGGGCGAGCCCGGAATTAACGGAGGCCCCAGAGGCGATGTGCTCATTGAGGTGATCGTGGGACGCCATCCCATTTTTCAGAGGCAGGATTTCGATATCTATTCTACTGTGCCGGTTTCCTTTGCGGTGGCGGCGTTGGGCGGCGAGATCCTGATCGACACCGTGGACGGCAAGGTGATCTATGACGTAAAGGCCGGTACACAGACGGATACCAGAATCAGGCTTCGCGGAAAGGGCGTGCCGTCCTGGCGGAATAAGGATGTCAGGGGAGACCACTATGTCACGTTGGTGGTGCAGGTTCCGGACAAGATGAAGCCGGAGGCGAAGGAACTGCTGCGCCAGTTTGACGAGCTGACCGGAAATACACTGAATGCCGCCAGGACGGTTTCGGAGCAGGAACATACCGGGGAAGGTAAGGAGAATGCCCGGGAAGGCAAGAAAAAGAAATTCTGGAAAAATTGATAAAATGAGAACAGTTTTGGATAAGAACGGCAGCGGTTTTTAACCGTTGCTGTTTTTCGGTAAGGCCCTTTTCAAATGACCGGAAATAAGGTATAATCAATCATTATGGAAAGTGGAAAGAAGGAATTCCTTGGTCTGCTGTGTAATTTATACATGACGGCCCTGTTGGCGGCGATTCCCCTGTTTACAGGGGATGGTTACTGGCGTCTGGGAGAAGCGAAGTATACGCTGTTTTATAATGTTTCCCTGCTGTGCCTGGGCGGGTGGCTGGTGATCGGAATGCCCGGGCGTGTGAAGGCCCTTTTCCCGATACGGGCCGGAAGGAGGCTCAGCGGAGTGGACCGGGCTGTGGTTCTTTACAGCGTATGTGTGGTATTGTCGGCCGCACTCAGCTCTTACGGAAGGCTGGCCTGGACGGGATACGAGGGCTGGCATATGGGTGCCGTCTCCCAGCTGATGTTTGCTGGAATTTATTTCTTTGTGTCAAGGCAGTATGACGGTGCGGCCTGGCCGCTGTATCTGGGGGAGGCTGCGCTGTTCGGGGCAACGGTTCTGGGACTGCTGCACCGCCTGGGAGTGGATCCCGCCAGACTGATGGAGGGGTGGGACAGAACCGACTGGGAGTACAGCCATATGCTCTCCACCCTTGGAAATATCAACTGGCTCTGCGGCTACTACAGCGTGGCGCTGACCTTTGCCGTGGTACATTATCTGCGGGAGGAAAGGCCCTGGCTTCTGGCGGCATCTTATGGTGTGTCGGCCTGTGCCTTTGTGCTGCTTGGCATCCAGGGGAGCCAAGGCGGCCTGCTGGTGGCGGCTGTGTGCGTGGCTGTCTGTTTCCTGTTTGAAAAAAAGCGGAAGAATGTGTGGAGAAGAATGAGCCTTCTTCTGTCAGGAGCTTTTCTGGGCATGTCTCTCATGGGAGTGCTGATGGAGCTGCAGGGTGAGAAAGCGGCCGTGGTGGCCGATGGCAATATTTATGCCACAGCAGGATGGTATGTCTGGGTGATCGGGGCAGTTGTCTGCCTGTTCGGCTTTCTGGCCGCCGGACGCATGGAGGAGGACGCGAAAGGGCAGAAACAGAACCGGAACCGCGGAAGGATAATCTTTATCGGAGGCTGTGCCGCGGCGGGAATTCTGTTGGCCTGTGTGCTTTTTTCCCATGGCGTTGACGACAGCTTTGGCAGCGGAAGGGGATTCCTGTGGCGCATTGCCCTGGAAAATTTCGAACAGGCAGGGGTGAAGGACAGACTGTTGGGCGCGGGGCCGGATTGCTACGGGGAAGCGGTTTTCAACAGATTGGGGGCAGATACGGATGTCTGGAAGGGGGAACACTGGGAAGGTGCGGTGTTTGTCAATGCCCACTGTGAGTTTTTGAATCAGCTGTGCAATGTGGGAATCCTGGGGACGGCATGTTACCTGGCGGTTTTCCTGGCAGGGCTGTGGAGGTACCGGGACAGCAGCCTGGGGGTTCTGGCTATCTCCATGTACGGCATGCATTCCCTGGTGAGTTTCCAGCAGGTGATGAACACGCCTCTCCTGTTCCTGGTTCTGGGAATGTGCGAGGCGGGGAAGCGGCAGAACCTGGACGGGGCGGCCGGGGGAAACTTGTGGCTGCGTAGCAGCCAGGCATATGGCTTTGTGGAAAGCGGAAGGGGAGAAGGGAAAGAGTGAACTCAGCGACTGCGTAGCATCCAGGCGTGCGGCTTTGTGGAAGGCGGAAGGGGAGAAGGGAAAGAGTGAACTCAGCGACTGCGTAGCATCCAGGCGCGCGGTTTTGTGGAAGGCGGAAGAGGAGTAGGAAAGGACGAAATCTGGCATCTGCGGACGGATCTGGCGGCCAGCGGCATAAAAGGCGGGGGACAGGAAAGGAAAGACGGAGATGAAGTGGAAAAAATTTAAGATAAAGACGGTTACGGACGCGGAGGACATCATTATCAGCGCCTTATATGACATCGGACTGGAGGGAGCACAGATCGAGGACAAGGTGCCGCTGACTGCCCTGGAGAAGGAGCAGATGTTCGTGGATATCCTCCCGGAGGCCGGGGAGGATGACGGCATTGCCTATCTGAGTTTTTTTGTGGAGGAGAAGGACGGGGGCCTGGAGATCCTTGGGGAAAAAACGGACGAGAAGGCCGTTCTGGAGAAGGTGAACCGGGAGCTGGAAGTGCTGCGGCAGTTCTGCGACATCGGGGAAGGCTCGGTGGCCGTGGATGAGACCGAGGATATCGACTGGATTAACAACTGGAAACAGTATTTTCACCAGTTTCATATAGATGATATCCTTGTAATCCCTTCCTGGGAGACTGTGGGGCAGCAGGAGAAAGCGGGGATGGTGCTTCATATAGACCCGGGAACCGCATTTGGAACGGGGATGCATGAGACCACGCAGCTGTGTATCAGGCAGCTTCGGAAATATGTCAGGGAGGGGGCGGAGCTTCTGGATGTGGGTACCGGAAGCGGAATCCTGGGAATCCTGGCCCTGATGTTCGGCGCAGGGCATGTGGTGGGAACAGATCTGGACATCTGCGCGGTGGACGCTGTGGAGCGCAACTGCAGCGACAACGGTATCGAGCCCTCCCGTTTTGAGCTGCTGATGGGAAATATCATCACGGATAAGGATGTGCAGGACAGAGCCGGGTATGAGCGCTATGATATCGTTGCGGCCAATATTCTGGCAGACGTTCTGGTGCCGCTGACGCCTGTGATCCTCAGACATTTGAAGCCCGGAGGAATCTACATTACTTCCGGAATTATCGATGACAAAGAGCAGACTGTGGTAGACGCAGTGCTGGCATCCGGACTGGAAGTGCTGGAGGTTACGCGCCAGGGAGAATGGGTCAGCGTTACGGCCCGGAAGCCGTGCGGGGCATCGGAATAGTATACAGGAGAGGAAAATGCATCATTTTTTTGTGGCGCCGGAACAGATCAATATAAATGACAAAAGTGTCATAATATATGGCGGGGATGTCAACCATATTAAAAACGTACTCCGCATGAAACCGGGGGAGGAATTGTCCGTAAGCAACGGGCAGGACGGCAGGGAATACCGCTGCGGCGTTCTGGGGATGGAGGAGGACAGGATTGTCTGCGAACTTCGTTTTATAAAGGAGGACAAGGTGGAACTGTCCTCCCGGATTCACCTCTTTCAGGGCATTCCCAAGGGGGATAAAATGGAGATGATTGTCCAGAAGGCGGTGGAACTGGGGGTTTACAGGATCATTCCCCTGGCCGCCAGGCGCTGTGTGGTAAAGCTGGACGACAAAAAAGCGGCTTCCAGGATCCTCCGGTGGCAGGGGATTGCGGAGTCTGCCGCAAAGCAGAGCCGCCGGGCCATTGTCCCTGAGGTGACAAAGGTGTCGGATTTTGCCGGGGCCGTAAAAATGGCCTCTTCCATGTCAGTGAAGCTGATTCCTTACGAGCTGGCCGAAGACATGTCCAGAACAAGGGAAATCCTGGGACGCCTGGGGCCGGGCCAGGATGTGGCGGTGTTTATAGGGCCGGAGGGCGGATTTGCGGAGGAGGAAGTCAGGCTGGCAGCGGAAAACGGAATCGAGCCTGTCACTTTGGGAAAACGCATCCTGAGGACGGAGACAGCGGGACTGACGGTACTGTCATGGATTATGTATCTCCTGGAGGGCTGAATCGTTATTGCATACTCGGCACCGGCACAAGGTTTTTCATGCGCTTTTTTGTGTGACAGGCGTTACTGTTCACTCGGTGTCTCAAGTTGCTGTGAACGGCGAAGCCGTGAACAGTAACTGACGGGCCTGGGACCGAATCTGCGGGGAGACAGAGACAGGGACAGGGCCTCCCGCATATGATAGAATAACATGAGGCAGGAATCCGGTCCCCTGGGGACAGACGACAGGCAGGGGGACGGTTTTGATAAAGGAGTAGGATCATGGAAGTATATCTGGACAATTCGGCCACCACAAGGGTTTTTCCGGAAGTGGCGGAGTTGATGACGAAGATTATGTGTGTGGATTACGGCAACCCTTCCAGCCTTCACAGGAAGGGAATCCAGGCGGAACGGTATCTCCGTTATGGCATGGAAACCTTTGCAAGAATTCTGAAGGTAAACGAGAAGGAGATCTATTTTACATCAGGGGGAACGGAATCGGACAATATGGCGCTGACAGGCTGCGCCCTGGCCAACAGCAGAAAGGGGAACCACCTGATCACCACCCAGGTGGAGCACCCTGCGGTTCTGAATACCATGCGTCATCTGGAGTCCCTGGGATACAGGGTGACATACCTGCCCGTAGACGCCCACGGCAGCATATCGCTGGATGACCTCCAGAGGGCGATGACGGCCAACACAATATTGGTATCCATTATGCACACAAACAATGAGATCGGCACGCTGCAGCCCATTGCCGAGGCAGGAGCCCTGGTGAAGCGCATGAATCCTTATACGCTGTTCCATGTGGATGCGGTGCAGGGATTCGGTAAGGACAGGATTTATCCCAAAAAGATGGGCATCGATCTGTTGTCTGCCAGCGGACACAAGATTCACGGGCCCAAGGGGATCGGCCTGCTGTATATAGGGGACGGCGTGAAGATTCAGCCCATCCTGCACGGAGGAGGGCAGCAGAAGAACATGCGTTCCGGAACGGATAATGTTCCCGGCGTCGCCGGTTTTGCAAAGGCTGCGGAGCTGCTGTATGATCATTACGAGGAGGACAGGAAGCGGATGTACCAGTGCAAGAGCTACTTTATGGACGGAGTGAGGAAGATAGACGGCATCCGTATCAACGGCCTTCTCCCGGACAGGTCAGACGGAACCGGTACGGCGCCCCATATTGTCAGCGTTTCCGTACGGGGCGTCCGCAGCGAGGTGCTGCTCCATGCCCTGGAGGAGGACGGCATCTATGTGTCTGCAGGCAGCGCGTGTGCGGCCAGGAAGCCCCAGCCCTCCGCAACCCTGAAGGCCATAGGCATAGAGAAGGAGCTTCTGGACTCCACTATCAGATTCAGTTTTTCGGTTTACACCACAAAGGAAGAATTGGACTATACATTACGTGCAATGTATGATAAAATTCCTATGTTGCGGAAGTATACCCGCAGGCGCTGAAGGGAACGGCGACAGGTCCGTTTCAGGGAGAGGGAAAATATGTTTACAGCTTTTTTGATAAAATACGCGGAAATCGGCATAAAGGGAAAGAACCGGTATCTCTTTGAGGATGCGCTGGTGCACCAGATTAAGTTTGCCCTTAAGAAATGCGAGGGCTCCTTTCTGATTCACAAGTCCCAGGGGCGCATTTACGTGGAGTCCCAGGGAGAATTTGACTACGACGAGACAGTGGCGCATCTGAAGAGGGTGTTTGGCATTTCCGGCATTTGTCCTGTGGTGTACGAGGAAGACGAAGGCTTTGAAAAACTTTGTGACAGGGTTGTCAGATATGTTGCGGAGGTATATCCGGACAGAAATAAGACCTTTAAGGTTCACGCCAGACGGGCCCGCAAGGATTATCCGAAGGAGTCTATGGAGATCAACGCGCAGGTGGGGGAGGCCGTGCTGAATGCCTACCCGGAAATGTCCGTGGATGTCCATGAGCCGGAGATCCTGCTGAATATTGAGATCAGGGAGAAGATATATATTTATTCGGAGACCATTCCGGGCCCGGGCGGCATGCCTGTGGGTACAGGGGGCAAGGCCATGCTGCTCTTATCCGGCGGCATCGACTCCCCTGTAGCCGGGTATATGATCGCAAAGCGGGGGGTGAAGATCGACGCGGTCTATTTCCATGCGCCGCCTTATACCAGCGACCGGGCAAAGCAGAAGGTAGTGGACCTGGCCAGGGTGGTTTCCGCCTATGCCGGGCCGGTTTGGCTTCATGTGGTCAACTTTACGGATATTCAGCTTTATATTTATGACAAATGTCCCCATGAAGAGCTGACGGTGATTATGCGCCGTTACATGATGAGGATTGCGGAGCAGATCGCAAAGGAGACAGGCTGTCTGGGCCTGGTTACCGGTGAGAGCATCGGGCAGGTGGCATCCCAGACCATGCATTCGCTGATCGTCACAAATGAGGTATGTGAACTGCCGGTATACCGCCCTCTGATAGGCTTTGACAAGATGGAGATTGTGGAAGTTTCCGGGAAAATCGGGGCATTTGAGACGTCCATCCTGCCCTACGAGGACTGCTGCACCATATTTGTGGCCAAGCATCCCGTGACCAAGCCCAATGTAAACGTGATCAGGCGCCATGAGCATAACCTGGACGAGAAGATTGATGAGCTGGTGAGAACGGCCCTGGAGACGAAGGAATTGATCGTGGTGGAGTAACGGAAGAAGCAGGAGAAAAGGGAAAGACCTGCCGGATGCCATGTCCGCAGGTCTCACATGAATAAGGGCTTACTGCACAATGTAGGGTTTCAGCAGCTCCAGCACCTCGTCGGCTCCTTCTTCCGTGTGAATGTTCAGGTCGATGGGCTTGGAAAGATCCAGACTGAAAATTCCCATGATGGATTTTGCGTCGACCACATATCTGCCGGATACCAGATCAAAATCGTAATCGAACTTGGAAATGTCATTGACAAAAGACTTTACCTTATCGATGGAATTTAAAAAAATCTGTACTGTTTTCAATGTCTATACCTCCTTGATGTTTTTAGGACTTTGACTTTAGCTACATATTAACGGTTTGGATGATAAAAGTCAAGGCGAAAACAGTACAAAAAATGTGAGGAATCAGCATGAAAACCGTGGCATTGTACAATCTGGGCTGCAAGGTCAATTCCTATGAGACGGAGGTTATGGCGCAGAAGCTGCAGGAGAGCGGATACCGCCTTGTTCCCTTTGAACAGGAGGCCGACATTTATATCGTAAATACCTGTACGGTTACCAATATTGCAGACCGAAAGAGCCGCCAGATGCTTCATCGGGCCAGACAGCTCAATCCCCTGGCCGTTGTGGTGGCTGTGGGCTGTTATGTGCAGACGGGTATCCGGGCAGTGGAGGCGGATTCCGGTATCGATCTGGCCGTGGGCAATAATCATAAGAAGGACATTGTGGAAATACTGGAACGGTATCTGGAGCAGCGGCAGGACAAGACACTCCGGGGAACCACGGTAACGGATATAAACCGGGCCTGTGAGTATGAGGAAATGCAGCTGAAACAGACCACTGAACATACCAGGGCCTACATCAAGATCCAGGACGGCTGTAACCAGTTCTGTTCTTACTGCGTGATTCCTTACGCCAGGGGGCGGGTGCGCAGCCGGCGGCCGGAAGATATCATGAGGGAGATCCGGGGGCTGGTGGAGGCAGGGTACCGGGAAGTAGTGCTGACCGGTATTCATATCAGCTCCTACGGTATCGACCTGGGGGAGGAAGAATGGAAGACAGGAAGGTCGTTGGAAGAGAAGGCGTCGGGGAGAAGGCATCCGGGATATAACGGCAACAGCAGGCTTATAGACCTGACGGAAAGGATTCACGGCATAGAGGGACTGGACAGGGTCCGTCTGGGTTCCCTTGAACCCAGGATCATAAATGCGGAGACGGCCAGGCGGCTGGCCGCCATGCCGAATCTGTGCCCCCACTTCCACCTTTCCCTCCAAAGCGGCTGCGACGCCACATTAAAAAGGATGAATAGACGCTACACTGCCGGGGAATACTATGCCTGTGTGGAGATGCTGCGGGAGGTTTATCGGAGTCCGGCCATTACCACGGACGTGATCGTGGGGTTTCCCGGGGAGACGGAAGGTGAATTTGCCGTGACGAAGGCATTTGTGGAGAAAGTGGATTTTTATGAAACGCATATTTTTAAGTATTCCAGGAGAGAGGGTACGGCTGCGGCTTCCATGCCGGGACAGGTGCCTGAGACGGTGAAGACCCGGCGCAGCGGAGAGCTTCTGGAGCTTGGGAGGATCCGGGCGGAAGTATTCCGTTCGCGCTACATAGACCGGGAGGCTGAGGTGCTTCTGGAGGAAAGAAAGACGGTAAACGGGCGGCAGTGGCTTGTGGGCCATACAAAGGATTATGTCAGGGTGGCTGTGGAGGATAAGGAGCCGGCAGCGGTAAACAGGATCGCAGGGATATCTGTGAAGGGATTTCTCACCGATGATATTTTATACGGCGTTTACGATTAAAATTGTGCTTCCCGCGGCCCCAAGGCTTGAATTTTACATACAAATGAGTTATATTAATAAAAGGTATCTATGGAGCGAAGGAATGTCTTCCCCGCGATATGGAGGTCGGGCTATGCAGAAATTGGAAAACACACAATACTTCAGGGTGGACTCAGAGCCTGAGGATGGAGCCAAAGAGGTGTTGTCTGCCGTATATGAGGCGTTGACGGAGAAGGGATATAATCCGGTGAACCAGGTGGTGGGATATATCATGAGCGGCGATCCCACTTATATTACCAGCCACAAGAATGCGCGCAGCATGATCATGAAGGTGGAGCGGGATGAGCTTGTGGAGGAACTGCTTACAGAGTACATCCGCACAAAAGGCTGGCATTGAAAAACACAGGACAGATGGGAGGCCCGGCGTATGAGAATCATGGGGCTTGATTTTGGTTCGAAAACAGTGGGGGTGGCAGTGAGCGACAGCCTGCTCATAACGGCACAGGGACTGGAGATCATCCAGAGGAAGGAAGAGAATAAGCTCCGCCGTACCCTGGCCAGAATCGAGGAACTGATCGAGGAATACGAGGTGGAAGAAATTGTTCTGGGGCTGCCCATGAACATGAATGCAACGGAAGGAGTACGGGTGGAACTGACCCGGGAATTTCAGGAAAAGCTGGAGCGCAGGACAGGACTGCCGGTGATTTTGTGGGACGAGCGGCTGACCACCGTTGCCGCGGACAAAATCATGATGGAGCGCGGAGTCCGGCGTGAAAGGCGGAAAGACTATGTGGATAAAATAGCGGCAGCGTTGATCCTGCAGGGATACCTGGACAGCCGCAGATAAGATGGCGTGTTCATCTGGAAATGGAGAGAACATGGAGAAATCCGGAAAAATCACGTTTCAACTGGACCAGGGAGAGACGGAGAGTTTTTATGTATTGGAACAGACCAGAATCGGAGGGAGTAATTACATCCTTGTTGCCGACAGCCAGGAGGGCGACGGTGAGGCGATGATTTTAAAGGATACTTCCGAGGATGGGGATGAAGAAGGCATATTTGCCGTTGTGGAAGACGAGGAAGAGCTTGCCGCAGTGGCAGGCGTCTTTGAGAGTATGCTTGAGGATGTGGAATTTACAGACTGACCGGGAGCAGCAGGCCGGGTTCCCCGGAGGGGCGGAAGCGGAAATTGCCCGGACTGCCAGGTTTTGAGCTGTGAATCGTGGGGCCGGTTTACGGCTTATTGTATGGAATATGGAGGAGATTTGATTGAAGAAAAAAGAGAATAACAGCGGTTCCAGACTGAAGGTAATTCCGCTAGGGGGTCTGGAGCAAATCGGGATGAACATTACTGCCTTCGAGTACGGGGACAGTATTGTTGTGGTAGACTGCGGTCTGTCATTTCCGGCGGACGACATGCTCGGAATCGACCTTGTGATTCCGGATGTCACTTACCTGAAGGAAAACATTGACAAGGTGAAGGGGTTTGTAATCACCCATGGCCATGAGGACCATATCGGGGCGCTTCCTTATGTGCTCAAGGAGATCAACGTGCCGGTATATGCCACGAGGCTGACCATGGGGATTATCGAAAATAAACTGAAGGAGCACGAGCTGACCAAAACTGCCAAGCGGAAGGTGGTTAAATTCGGGCAGTCCATTAACCTGGGACAGTTCAGGGTGGAATTTATCAAGACCAACCACAGCATTGTGGACGCTGCGGCTCTGGCGATTTACTCCCCGGCGGGCATCGTGGTGCACACAGGGGATTTCAAGGTTGACTACACGCCCGTATTCGGAGACGCCATTGACCTGCAGCGGTTTGCGGAACTGGGCAAAAAGGGCGTTCTGGCTCTTATGTGCGATTCCACCAATGCGGAGCGTCCGGGATTTACGCCCTCCGAGAGGACTGTGGGGACCACCTTTGACACCTTGTTTGAGGAACATAAAAATACCAGGATTTTTGTGGCAACCTTTGCCTCAAATGTGGACAGGGTCCAGCAGATCATCAATTCAGCTTACAAGTTCGGGCGGAAGGTATGCGTGGAAGGCCGCAGCATGGTCAGCATCATTGAGACTGCCAGGAATCTGGGGTGTATCAGTATTCCGGAGAATACCCTGATCGAAGTGGAGCAGATGAAGGACTATCCCAGCGAGAAGCAGGTGATTATCACCACGGGAAGCCAGGGGGAGAGTATGGCGGCGCTGAGCCGTATGGCCGGGGGCATGCACAGGAAGATTACCATCGGCCCGGGGGATACGGTGATCTTTTCCTCCAACCCTATTCCCGGTAATGAGAAGTCGGTTACGAAGGTAATAAATGAACTGATCCGCAAGGGGGCTGACGTGGTGTTCCAGGATGCCCATGTGTCCGGACATGCCTGTCAGGAGGAGATTAAGCTGATCTACTCCCTGATCCGTCCCAAATATGCCGTGCCTGTGCACGGAGAGATCAAGCACCTGAAGGCCCAGGCGAAGATAGCCCAGAGCCTTGGGATAGAGAAGGACAATATATTCGTGCTGTCCTCCGGGGACGTGCTTGAGATGGGGGAGAGCGGCGCCGGGGTGACGGGAAGAGTGCCGGTGGGAGCTATTCTGGTGGACGGCCTGGGCGTGGGTGATGTGGGAAATGTGGTCCTGCGGGACCGCCAGCACCTGGCTGAAGACGGCATTATGATAGTAGTCATGAGCCTTGACCGCATGGAAGGACAGTTGGTGGCCGGGCCGGATATCGTATCAAGGGGCTTTGTGTATGTGAAAGAATCGGACGAGCTCATCGAGGAGGCGCGCCAGACCGTGGACGAAGCCCTGCAGAAGTGTCTGGACAGGGGGATCACGGACTGGGGCAGGCTGAAGAACACCACCAAGGATACCCTGGGGGATTATGTCTGGAAAAAGACCAAGAGACGCCCCATGATTCTTCCCATCATTATGGAGGTGTGAGGCGGCCGTGCGGCGGGGGTGTACGCTGCCGGCACTGACAGGGAGGCTGATATGAAAGTACTAAGCATAATAAGCGCAGTAGCCGGCGCGATTTTCAGGCTGGTGGCCGCCATAGCGGTGGTCTATCTGATCTACCGGGGGGCAGGGATCTGCTATGATTACGGTTACCGTGTTTTTACCGAGCCCGCGGTATCCGCAGGAGAAGGCAGAACTGTTGCGGTCACTGTTACGGAGGGAATGTCGCCCCTGGATGTCGGGGAACTCTTCGAGAGCAGGGGCCTGGTAAGGGACGCAAAGCTTTTTACCATACAGTATTATCTCTCGGAGTACCTGAAGGATGTGGGTCCCGGTACCTTTGAGTTGAATACAGCCATGACCGCTGAGGAAATGATGGCGGCCATGGTGATAGAGAAGGAAGAAGAGGGTGAACCGGGGGAAGAGGGAGATACGGCACCCGCAGGGACTACAGCGCCCATAGTGCCTGCAGGGGGTGCGGAATCTGACGAATCTACGGAACCTGACGAACCTGATGAACCTGCAGGATGATAGCGCAGGTATATGTCCGGCGCGGCGGCGGGAGCTATGCTGTGGATGCTAGGAAATATTCCGATTACATTGTATGAGGCGGAAGCGGTGCAGGTGGCGGGAGCCATGCCGTGGATGCCGGGGAATATTCCGATTACGCTGTATGAGGCGGAAGCAGTGCAGGTGGCAGGAGCCTTTACTGGGAGTTGCCGGAGGGCAGCGGAGGAGCCTGGGAAACGGTTATGATCATAGACGAGAGACTGACAGTCTTTATAGATTCGCTGGACAGAGGAAATACGGCTTTTCTGGACAGCCTGGAGAAGGAGGCCCTGGAAGCGGGAATCCCCATTGTGCGGAAGTCCATGCAGAGCCTGCTGAAATTCCTTCTGGCGCTCACAAAGCCGGAAAAGATCCTGGAGGTAGGCGCCGCGGTGGGATTTTCAGCTTTGCTGATGTGCGAGTATGCGCCGGAGGGCTGCCGCATTACCACCATCGAGAACTATGAAAAGCGGATTCCCATTGCCAGGGAAAATTTCAGGCGGGCGGGAAGGCAGGACCGGATCACCCTTTTGGAGGGGGATGCGGCGGCTGTCCTGAAGGAGCTGACGGATTCATACGACATGATATTCATGGATGCCGCCAAGGGGCAGTACCTGCATTTTCTGCCGGAAGTGCTGCGTCTGCTGGCGCCGGGAGGCCTGCTTGTGTCTGATAATGTGCTCCAGGACGGGGATGTGGTTCAGTCCCGTTTCGCCGTGGAGCGCCGCGACCGCACCATTCATGCCAGGATGCGGGAATATCTGTACCAGCTGAAGCACCATCCGGAGCTTGAGACCGTGGTGCTGCCGGTGGGAGACGGGGTGACACTGAGCACGAAGCTTCCGCGGGCCTGTGTGCATCTCTGTGTGCCAAGAGCAGACACATAATAAACCTCCATGCATAAATACAGGGCTGGGGTGACTGCTCTGCCATGCGCGGAAAGCAAGGCAATACCCCCGCAAAGACAGGAAAGGATGCGTATACATATATCAAATAAGGCTTATAACAGCCCACTGCAGAGGTGGGCTGTCGCTGTATACGGAAAGGATAAGGAATCGTATGGAACATGTAAGGAAGCCGGAGCTGCTGATTCCGGCGGCCAGCCTGGAAGTGCTGAAAACAGCGGTTATATTTGGCGCGGATGCCGTATATATCGGTGGTGAGGCATTCGGGCTGCGGGCCAAGGCAAAGAATTTCACCATGGAGGAGATGGCGGAGGGGATTTCCTTTGCCCACGCCAGAGGCGTAAAGGTGTATGTCACGGCGAATATCCTTGCCCATAACGGGGATCTGGAGGGGGCAGGGCAGTATTTCCGGGAACTGCGGGATATGAAGCCGGAGCGCTGTGATGCGCTGATTATTTCGGATCCTGGATTGTTTGCCATTGCGAAGGAAGTGTGGCCCGAAGCCGAAATCCACATTTCCACCCAGGCAAACAATACAAATTACCGGACCTACCTTTTCTGGTGGGGGCTTGGGGCAAAGCGGGTGGTATCCGCAAGGGAACTGTCTCTGGAAGAGATACGCGAAATCAGAGGGCATATTCCGGAAGAGATGGAGATAGAGAGCTTTGTCCAGGGCTCCATGTGCATCTCCTATTCCGGAAGGTGCCTGCTGAGCAATTATTTTACGGGGCGTGATGCCAACCAGGGCTCCTGCACCCATCCCTGCCGTTGGAAATATGCCGTGGTGGAGGAGACCAGGCCGGGAGAATATCTGCCGGTGTATGAGAATGAGCGGGGAACCTATATTTTTAATTCCAAAGATTTGTGTATGATAGATCATATTCCGGAACTGGTGGAGGCAGGGATCGACAGCTTTAAGATAGAGGGGCGGATGAAGACCGCGCTCTATGTGGCGACTGTGGCCAGAACCTACCGCAGGGCAATCGACGATTATTTTGAGGCTCCGGAGAAGTACCGCGCCGACCGGGGATGGTACCTGCAGGAGATTTCGAAATGTACGCACAGGCACTTTTCCACAGGTTTTTATTTCGGGAAGCCCAGGTCGGAGAGCCAGATTTATGACAGCAGCACCTATGTGAACGAGTATATTTACCTGGGGATGATCGAGGAGACGGACGACGTCCTGGCGCGGTTTGAACAGCGCAATAAGTTTTCGGTGGGAGAATCCCTTGAAATCATGAAACCGGACGGACGGAACGTAGAGGCTGTGGTGGAGGCATTATATACGGAGGAGGGCGAGCCGGTGGAGAGCTGTCCTCATGCCAGGCAGATCCTGTGGGTGAAGCTTTCGCATCCGGCAAGCCCCTATGACCTGCTGAGAAAAATCTGTAATTCTTAAGGAGGGAGCCGCTCAGGAGGGCGGCTCTTCTCCGTCCTATCTCCGGTAAATACGGATATATTTCCCGTCATTTACCTGGGTATATCCGAATTCGTTTCCAATATACTGCATCAGCCAGCCTTCCGGATCCGTCATCAGCTGTCCGTACCAGCAGTCCACGATGATGACATTGGGATATTTTTCCGGGTACAGCTCCCAGTATTTCAGGAGCCGCTCGTCGTAGGCGGTGGGATTGACGATGGAAAAGTGGGAGACTTCCACATCTTTGAACAGATACTGTATGGTTCCCAGGTTCATCACCTGATCCACCATGATCAGCACTTTATCCCCGTCCTGTACATAGGACTGCCAGTCCTCATAGTCGGAATTATAGATGTAAGCGCCCATATAATTGGATATTGTGCCTGCCGCGGGACCTTTGCGGAGGATGCCGCCGCTCTGGAGCACATTGGTGTATTCTCCTGCACCTGAGCGGAGGGTGTAGCCTTTGCCGAACACTGCCGTAAGGCACCAGACCATCAGGGCGGCATAGATCCATTTCCGTTTTCCCACATCAGCGGGGCTTCCGGCGGAGAGTATAAGCAAGATGGCTCCGCAGAATGCCGCGGGCATGGCATGGGGGATGGAGGCTCCAAAGGACAGGTCTGTAAGGTAGGTCACGGCCAGAAGAGACAACAGGGCCCCTCCCATAATATACAGAAGGAAACTTTTCTGTACTTGAACTGGTATTGGGGATTCCGCGGTGCAATTCTCCGGTGACTTACCCGGATTGCCGGGCAGGGTGCCGGGGACGGCTCCTGCGGATGCAGGCGGAAGCGAGCCATGGGAGGCCTTTGCGGATGCAGGCGGAAGCGAGCCGGAAGAAGCTTTTGCGGACAGCGGCGTAATCGTACTGGGAAAAGCTTTTTCAGAGGGCTCGCGAACTGCGGCAGGGGGGACGCTTTGACTTCGCCCGCAGACAAATAAGCCTGCCAGGGAAAAGGCCGCCAGGTGGAGGTGTATGCGTTCGTATCCGTATCCCAGGATAGTCCAGAAGAAAAGTTCCAGCCCGCAGGCCAGAATGGCAGCCAGAGCGCAGCACTGTGTCCGGCCCAGCCTGCGCAGCCTGGCAATTACGGCTGCGGGAATCAGGCATCCGGCCAGCAGGGCACACAAAAAGAAGCCATCCTTCATCAGGGACAGTATTTTCCCGCCGGGGGTGAGGGAATGGGTTATATCCCCTGCCAGAATATGGGAAAGGGTGGACAGAAGCTCCGCCGGCGACGTATAGGTAAAAAGCATTCCCAGGTATCCCAGGCCGCACAGGGCGCAGACCAGGGTGACGATTTCCATGTCCCGCCATCTGTTCCTGCCGGAGAAACGGGCCAACAATGCCAGCAGAAAGGGGAACAGGATCAGGCAGGAGGGGTAGGACAGCACGTTCAGAACCAGGGACAGTGCAGCCAGGACCAGATCCCTGCGTTTTTTTCCGCAGGTGTAATACCGGGCAAGAAACAGGGACATGAGGGTATAGAACCATACCTGCATGATGCCGAACTCCGGCAGGATGATCTGTTTTGGGATGGTGTTGAAATAGATCAGGGCCAGAAACCAGGCGTATCTGCTATCCAGGAAGCGTATCAGGGTTTTGTACAGAAAGACGCTGACGCCCAGGTGGAGCAGGGTTCCGCAGAGCCTCAGGTAGACCACGATGCCGGTTGTGCCGAACAGCGCCGTCCAGGGTTTCATCAAAAGGGTGCACAGAAACGCCGAGGACTGGTGGGGCTCCCACATATCCAGAAAGAGCCTGTCTCCTCGGACATTTCTGTATGCCATCACCAGCTGGTATTCTTCATCCAGGCCGAAGGCGAAGACGATCATCTTCAGGGCGGCCAGGACGCTGAAAAAAACCAGAAAGGGATATAGCCAGCTTTTCTTATGTTTCATCGGGATTCTCCTTTTGGCGCTGTTCCAGAACCTCGTCCACAATATAGGGAGGACGCGTCCTGGCGGCATCCAGGGTCCGCCAGATATACTCCCCCAGGATCCCGAGCATCAGCATAATGACCCCTGACGCGCACAGGATGACGCACATCAAAGAAGCCCAGCCCTCAATGGGAGTACCCCTGGTAAATTTCTCTATGATTACATCTACAAAAAGGACAGCGGCCAGTATGTTGAAAAGGATGCCCAGTCCGGACATAAAGCGCAGGGGGAAATAGGAAAAACTCATCACGGAGTCCATCACAAGCTTTACCTTCTTGGACAGGGTCCAGCGGGACTTGCCGATTTCCCTGTCCTGGCGCACGAAATAGATCATGTCCGTGCGGAAACCCGCCCAGAGAACCTGCAGGGTCAGGGAGGAGTTTTTCTCATCCAGCCGTTCCAGTACTTCGATGACCTTCCTGTCCACCAGATAGCAGTCGCAGCCGCCTGCGGGCATATTTTTGTTGACGATTTTCCTGATCAGGGAATAGTACAGGTTGGCAAAGAAGACTTTGACGGGATTCTCCTTCCGCTCTTTCCGGACGGCAAGCACTACCTTGTTACCCCGCTTCCAACTGTCGTACATTTCCAGGATAATCCGGGAATCCTCCTGCAGGTCAGCCTGTTTGGTGACGGCACAGTCCCCGCTGCAGGCGCTTAAGCCTGCCAACAGGGCGGCGTGTTCGCCGAAATTCCGGGACAGCTTGACCAGTTTGACTTTTGTGTCCGTCTCCCGCAGCCGCTGCATGACCTGCCAGGAGTCGTCCCCCGAGCCGTCGTCCACAAAGACGATTTCGTAATCTCCCAGTTCGCCCAGGATTTTTTCCTTCATATCCCGGTAAAGGAGCTCCAGGGTGTCGGCATTGTAATATACAGGAACAACTATTGATATTTTGCTCATTTCACCACCATTTTCAGATAATCTTCATAACTGCGGATATACTCTTCCGGGTCGTAGTGTTCGTTGGAAAGCACCAGAAGCACGGAATCCGGGGAAAAATCGTACATTTCCTTCCAGACCATGTTCTTCAGGTATAAACCCATTCTGGGACGGTTTAATTCGATGATCCTGGTCTCGGAGCCGTTGTCCACCTTTACCCTGCTGGTGCCGGACACATTGATCATAACAAACTCGGATCTCAGGTTGGCATGCATTCCGCGGACCACCTCGTCATCGGAACCGTAGATGTAAAATATTCTTTTTATCTCAAAAGGAATGGCGCTGCCGCCCTCCACCACCACAAGATTCCCTCTCTCGTCCCCCAGATCCGGGAAATCCAGAATCTGAATCTGTTCATCCAGTTTTACCATGACATTCTCCTGACTTTTTATTCTGTAATGTCTTCTAATTCTGCCGTGTGGGGAATGCTTTTCCGAAACGGCAGGCGGTTTATCGAAACGAATTGATACAGTCTATGACATACTGCTGTTCTTCCGGAAGCATCCCGGAGTAAAAAGGAAGGGACAGCACTGTCCCGGCATATTTCTCCGTAATGGGAAAATCTCCCTTACGGTATCCCAGGCTGTGATAGGCCTCGGCCAGATGGGGAGGAACGGGATAGTGGATCAGGGTGCCGATGTCTCTCTGGTTCAGATAGTCTATAAGCTCTTCCCGGCGCCTGGTGCGGATCACATACTGATGCCATACAGGCTCGGTATCCGGGCGCTGGCCGGGCAGCAGGATATCCTCCTGGTGCAGTTCCCGGCTGTAGACTGCCGCCAGCTGCCGGCGCTCTTCAGTGATCTCCTGCATATGGGCCAGACGTATGTTCAACAGTCCTGCCTGAAGCTCGTCCAGCCTGGAATTAGCTCCTACTACTTTGTTGTAATAACGCTTCTCACTGCCGTAATTGCGGAAAATCCTGGCATTTTCTGCCAACGCGGGAAGGTTGGTGACAATCGCGCCCGCATCTCCGAAGGCTCCCAGGTTTTTCGAAGGGTAGAAGGAGAAACAGCCCGCGTCCCCAAAAGTCCCCGTCATCCGTCCCTTGTAAAGGGCGCCGTGGGACTGGGCGCAGTCTTCGATAAGCTTCAGCCCGTACTTTCGGCAGATATGGAGGATTTTGTCCATGTCGGCCACATGCCCGTAGAGATGGACCACCATGACGGCCTTCGTCCTGGAGGTTATCTTTTCTTCTATTTTATCCGCATCGATCTGGTAATACGCATCCGGTTCCACGAAAACCGGGGTGGCTCCATTGATGGTGATCCCCATGACACTGGCGATATAGGTGTTGCCCTGAACGATAACCTCGTCCCCGGGGCCGATGCCCAGGAGCTTCACGGCGATCCACAGGGCGTCCAGGCCGCTTGCCAGCCCTACACAGTGGGCCGCCCCGGTATAATGGGCAAAGTTTTTTTCAAAGGAATCTACTTCCTTTCCCAGGACATACCATCCGGAGCGGAGCACGGAAAGGGCTTTTTCCTCAAATTCTTCCTGATATTTAAAATAGCCGTAGTCCATACGGTTGGACATGATTTTCATAGGCGCCGTGGGATTCCTTTCCTGTGATCAACATGCAATTATCATATCATATTCGGCCATGTTCTTCAAGTTTTATCGTGATGTTTGCGGTAAGCCCAGAACTTGTTCAGCAGGAAATTCAGGGGAACCGTGACGCACAGGTTCAGGAAGGTGGCGATAAAATGGGGAATGCCCAGGAGCCGTTCCTGAACGAACAGAAGGAGTCCCATCAGAACCAGCTCGGTCAGGGCATATGAGGCGTACACTTTGGCAAGGGCTCTGTACCAGGGCTGCTGTCCGTCCTCCGGCCTGAATACAAAACGGCTGTTCAGCAGGTAGGAGACAAATACGGTGATCAGGAAAGAGATGAGGTTGCTGACCTGTTCATGCATGTGGAGAAGGTAGTAGCATCCATTGGTTATTAAGTAAGACAATATTGTATTCAATACGCCCACCAGACCGAATTTCAGGAACTGCATTATGGAAGGCGGGAGTTTTTGCAGCAGACGCCCGAAGAGAGTGTCTGTGCTGCCGGAATTTCTGTTCATGGGTTGTCCTTTCTTATAATCGCGTAATCGATTGTTTGCGTTTCGCTGCTGTGAATTTTTATTCCATGGAAGAAGCCCTCTTTCTGCATGCTTTCTGCATGGAAAGCGTTCCTTTGAGCTGTCCGCTCCGTCATACTGTAGCAGAGATCCCCTTCCGGCAGGAAAAACGTATTCTGTCTGTCCGGTTTCAGTTTATCATGGCGGGATGGAGTTGTCCACAGATAATTTCGCAGAATATATGAGGCAGGCTTGCTGCTGTTGCTATTTCTCCGGCACCGCCGGGAGGTATATTCGTGTGCATCCTGCACGGACAATCCCAGTCAGCCCTTTCGGCTGCTTTGACGGCGTGCGCCAGAGTGAGCGTGCTTTGCCGCCGCTCCGGGCTGTACAATCTGCCTGTAACATGCCTGAAAACACATGATTTTTTGGACGGAAGTGAGAAATTTCCGCCCAGGTATTGCATTCTTGTGAAAAGTAGAGTATTAAGGTAAGTGGGAAAATTTATGACAGGGACAAGAGAGGAAAGGAAGAGGCCATGACGGAAGGTTTAAACGTAGAGGAAATCTTCGGCAGCAAAGTGTTTACCTTCGGAAAGATGAAGGAGAGGCTGCCCAGGAGCGTTTATAAAGAAGTACAGAGACTTATGGACCAGGGTGGGGAGCTGCCGCTGGCTACTGCGGATGTGATTGCGAAAGCCATGAAGGACTGGGCGGTGGAGAACGGCGCTACCCATTATACGCACTGGTTTCAGCCCCTCACCGGCATCACTGCGGAAAAACATGACGCATTTGTCACCCATCCTGACGGGGATGGCAGAATGATTATGGAGTTTTCCGGAAAAGAGCTTATCAGGGGGGAGCCGGACGCGTCCTCCTTTCCGTCAGGAGGCCTGCGGGCAACCTTTGAGGCAAGGGGATATACGGCGTGGGATATCACTTCCCCGGCCTTTTTGAAAGAAGATGCCACGGGTGTCATTTTGTGCATTCCCACTGCATTCTGCTCTTATACCGGGGAGGCCCTGGACAAAAAGACGCCTCTGCTGCGCTCCATGGAGGCGCTGAGCCAGCAGGCTCTGCGGATTGTGCGTCTGTTCGGAAATACCACGGCCACGAAGGTGATTCCCAGCGTAGGGCCGGAGCAGGAATATTTCCTGGTGGACAGGGAGCGTTATCTGCAGCGGGACGACCTGATTTTCGCGGGGCGTACCCTGTTCGGGGCTCCTGCGCCCAAGGGGCAGGAACTGGAGGACCATTATTTCGGCACCATCCGGGAGCGGGTGGGAGCCTACATGAAGGATTTGAATGTGGAACTGTGGAAACTGGGGGTGACGGCAAAGACGCAGCACAACGAAGCCGCGCCGGCCCAACATGAACTGGCTCCTGTGTATGAGACGGCAAATATCGCGGTGGACCACAACCAGCTGGTGATGGAGACAATGAAAAAGGTGGCGGGGAGACACGGGCTTGCCTGCCTGCTTCACGAGAAACCTTTTGCGGGGGTCAACGGCTCCGGCAAGCACAATAACTGGTCCCTGGGAACTGACGATGGTGTCAACCTGCTGGAACCCGGGGACACACCTAACGCCAATATTCAGTTTCTGTTGGTGTTGGCCTGTATCCTGAAGGCGGTGGATACCCACGCGGACCTGCTGAGGCAGAGCGCTGCCGACGTGGGAAACGACCACAGGCTTGGCGCTGATGAAGCGCCTCCCGCCATTATTTCCGTATTTCTGGGAGAGCAGCTGGAGGATGTGGTGAAACAGCTGGTGGAGACAGGAGAAGCGGCCCGGTGCCTGGAGGGAGGGAAGCTGGAGACAGGGGTTTCCACCATTCCGGAGTTTGAGAAGGATGCTACGGACAGAAATCGAACCTCGCCCTTTGCCTTTACCGGAAACAAGTTTGAATTCCGTATGGTCGGCAGTTCGGATTCCGTGGCCAGTCCAAACACCACCCTGAATGCCATAGTGGCAGAGGCTTTCTGTGAGGCTGCGGACGTGCTGGAGCAGGCGGAAGATTTTGAACTGGCGGTCCATGACCTGATCAAGGAATATATGACAAAGCATCAGAGAATCATATTTAATGGGGACGGTTACTCCGAAGAATGGGTTGCGGAAGCTGCCAGGCGGGGGCTGCCCAATATTCCGTCCACAGTGGAAGCCTCCGGAACCCTGACCACACAGAAGGCGGTGCGGCTGTTTGAAAAATTTGGTATTTTCACAAAGGTGGAACTGGAGTCCCGGGAGGAGATCATGTATGAGACCTACGCAAAGACCATCCGGATCGAGGCCAACACCATGATCGACATGGCAGGCAGGAAATATATTCCGGCTGTGGTAAAATATACAAGATCCCTGGCGGAGACGGTGCTTGCCGTAGGGGCGGCCGGGGCGGAGCCCGCAGCTCAGAAAGAGCTTCTGGCCAGGGTGAACGAAAAGCTGACCGAGGCGGGGAAAGCGCTGGACAGTCTCAGGAAAGCCGTGGGGCAGGCTGTGTCCATGGAGAATGCCAGGGAACAGGCATATTTTTACAAAGACACTGTAATGGAGGCCATGGCGCAGCTGCGCAGTCCGGTGGATGAACTGGAAATGATGGTGGATAAAGAGATCTGGCCGGTGCCTTCCTATGGTGAACTGACCTTTGAAATCTGAGGACGGCACATTTTTTGCTGCGGCAGGAGGAAAACGATAAATAAAGTCAGGGAAATCGGCGGAAAACTTGAAAAAGCCGCTGTGGTGTCAGTGCTCCTTTTGTGTATCTGTATTTTCCGGGGACTTACATATTACAGCGCAGGGTATACCATGATGGAACGCGCCATGGACACACGGGACAATGCAGCGCTGAACTTGTTCATACTGGCGGCTGTCACGGCGGCTGCCCTTGGGCTGCGCAGTGGCCGCCTTGCATCGGTCAGACGGCGTATTCTGGAGTGGAAACCGTATATTATCGGTATTCTGTCGCTCTTTATCTGGGTTATAAGCATGGTATGGGTGGTGAACAGCCATGTGGCTCCGGGCGGGGACGGGGGCCGCTCTGCGGTGTGGCGGAGCGGATGGTCACGGGCAACTATATTGATATGAAACCCAAGTACCACATGGCTATCTTTCCGCACCAGTTCGGCCTGCTGTCTGTAATCCACCTTATCTTCAGCCTGTTCGGAGCATGGCATTATGAAGTGTTTCAATATCTGAATGCCCTGTGTATGCCGCTGCTTTTCTACAGTGGATACAAGTTTCTGGAGATAATCTGTGATACGGCGGAAGTCATACTTTATTATGCTGTTTTTTTCCTGGGATGCCTTCCCATGTTTTTGTATGTGCCTTTTGTGTATGGGGAGATCATGTCCATCACTTTTACCATGGTGCTGATGTGGCAGGTGCTCCGGTATTGCAGGACGGGCAGAAGAAGCTGCTTTGTGTGGGGTACGGCAGCAATTGTCCTGGCGTGTATAGTGCGCAAAAACTCCCTGATCCTATTGATTGCGGCAGGGATTGTCCTGGCGGTTCATTCAGTTAAGAAGGCCAGCCTGTGGGGCATAGCCTGGTTTCTTGTGATGGCGTTGGCGGTGTCCGGCTCAGACAGGCTGATTCAGGCGCATTATGAGAAGGTGTCGGGAATCGAAGTGGCAGGAGGCGTCCCGTATATTTCATGGGTTCGCATGGGACTGCAGGATTCGTGGGCGGGTCCCGGCTGGTTTGATAACACCAGCATAGAAGTCTACAAGGAGCATGGTTACGATACGGAGCTGACTGCCGCGGCGGAAAGAGAGCGGCTTGGGGAAATGTTGGAAGAGATGTGGGAAGATAAGGCCTCTGCCGTTGATTTTTTCCGCCGGAAAATACTGTCCCAATGGAATGCACCAGAGTATTCAAGCGTAGTTGAGACAAAACAGTTTGACTGCGAACTGCAGGAGCTTCGGGGGTTTGCAAGGCGCATTTATTATGAGAATGATCCGGCTGTCTGGGCCTATATGGACAGATACCAGTTCCTGCTTTATTTTTATGCGGCTGTGTCTGCCGTATTATTGTTTGCGGACAGAAAGCGGGGGCGCTGCCTGGCGGAATATATACTGTATATTGCCATAGTCGGAGGTTTTCTGTTTAGTGCGGTCTGGGAATCCAGCAGCCGTTACGTAATCCCGTATGTGGTGTACATGATCCCCCTGGCAGCTGTGGGAATGTGCCTGTTGACCAGACTGTTGGCAGAAAAAATACCGGGCCGGACATTTTTGCGAAAAATATTCAGTAAAAGTGACATAAAAAAGGCGGCGTAAAAAATTTCAAAATTTTTGAATTTGGGTATTGCAAAATGGAAATACTTCGTGTATAATACATCAAGTGGTAAGGAAATAGGGCTATCGCCAAACGGTAAGGCAACGGACTCTGACTCCGTCATTTCAAGGTTCGAATCCTTGTAGCCCTGCGAAGCAGGGGTTGCCCTGCTAGAGAGACCTCCGGAGAGAAATCTTTGGAGGTTTTTTCATGCCTGGAAAACGTGATGTTTACTGGGGTTGCGGATGGTAATTCATGAAATGCTTCAATATGCCGGGAAATTTTTGTTTTTGTTGTATTTTGGGGTGTCCTAGATTATAATTTAATAAGAAGCTGTAGCGGAACTGGAGGAACTGCAAAAAACTTCTGAAATAATGAACAAAGGCATGAAATGCTTGATGGAGCAAATGGGGATTATTGAGGCTGAACGGTTCATTTCTGTCATTATCCGCGAGAAGTTTGACTATACAAAATGGCAAAGGGATTATTTTGACGCAAAAACACCAGCGGAAATTAGAGAGGAAGCGTCTCGATTTGAAAAGGAACATCCATGGCGTAAGGGAGTATTGGATTGTGGACCCTATGAAGCAGGATTTCATTCCGCTTTTAAGAAAGAGGTGCTGCGCCGATTGATTTGACGCAAGAGGAAAAATAACGTTGAGTGATATTGAAGAGTAGGAGGGAATATATGAGTACGGCAGAATTGACAGCAAAAATCGAATCTTTATCATTGGAAGACTATAACATGATTATGATGCTGGTGGAACGACTGACAGCGAAACCGTCTGATATTTTAAAAAGAGCCAGAGGAAAATATGTTCGGACAAATCCCATGTCAATGGAAGAAATTGATGATGAAATCTAGCAATATAGGAGAGAAAAGCAATCATGAGGATGGTGATTGATACAAATATAATTGTGTCGGCATTGCTGTCTCCAAATGGCGCGGCTTTTCAGGTTAGATGAAAAGGACAGGGAATTCTTTGATGTTGCAAAATGCTGCAGGGCGAGGCTGCTGACGGGAAATATTAAGCATTATCCGGTTGATGAGCTGGTCACAGCTTTGGAAGAACTTGGGCTTTCCAAAGACCAGTAGATTATTTTATCTGTAGGACGGCTTGGAACTCCTTGGTTCTTCGGGCCAAAACGCCCCAAAAACAACGGACTTAAGATTCTGCTATTTCAAGGTTTGAATATTTGTAGCCCTGTTAAAAACAGGGCTTGCCCTGCTGATGAACCTCCAGAGAGAAATCTTTGGAGATTTTTTGGTACGGTTTTCATATGAATTTTTTTAGTGCTGACTGTTCTATGAAGTCAATCAAATCGGTTTTCTTGATTCTATAGCTGCCAGCAATCATGATTGCCGGTATGTATCCATCGGAAATTAGCTTCAGGATTGTATTTTTTCCAACGGACAGTAGGTTTGGTTTATTATGGTTTATATAAGTGTTCATCCGATGGGAATAAATCTTCTATAAAAATTTTGATTCATGTCTTGAGATGGACATATAGTGTCATACCTGAAGTATATAATGCCCTCAGATGTCAATAAAGGAAAATGAGAGAAGCCTCTATTCTGTAGGGTCGCTGCAGGGGAGATTGCTCAAGTGACGGCATTGTTAAAACCGGAAAACCTTTGCGCAGTTGGGGCAGAAGGAAACGCTATTTTGTAGTAATGGTTTCCAGGAAAGCGACAAGGGCTTTCCGTTGGGCCGGGGTCAGGTGGAAAATCTGCTTTAACAGCGGATCCTCCCCAAAGGCCCCGTCCGTTTCGGTATCGAAGAATTCTTTTAGGGAAATGCCCAGGGTATCGCACAGGCAGGAGATGATTTCAACGGTAGGGTTTTTCTTTCCCAGTTCTACATCCCGCAGATAGCTCTGGGAGACCCCTGATAATGTGGCGAGCTTGTTGACACTATAACCTTTTGCCTCCCTGAAAAAGGAGATTCGTTTCCCTGTATCCATTGCGATATCCTTTCTATGATTTTATAGTCATAGGATAGCAAAACAGAAAAAATAATGTTACATTTATAAATATTGAATAATATCTCTATAAATGTTATAATTTAATGAAAAGCCCCACATATCTTTTCGTAGCTGAGGAGCATAATGACATTGCTTCATAAGGATGGTAAGTTTTTTGGAGAAGGCGGTAGAGATGAGCGATTTTAAAAGAGATAAAGCCAGAAGGGTTCTTGAAATCTATACAAAGCTCCTTAATGGAAAGCTGATCCATAAACAGGAGGAAGCGCTGAAATATGGCATAGATGAGAAGAGCATCCAGAGGGACATCGATGATATCCGCAGATTTTTGGAGACTGATGTGGGGTATACCGGATACCCGGATACAGTGATATATGACCGGGCAGCGAAAGGCTACAGAATGGAGCAGGGGAGCAGGCTGAAGCTTTCCAACAGCGAGATACTGGCGCTCTGCAAGATTCTTCTGGACAGCAGGGCGTTCCCCAAGGCCGAGATGTCCGATTTGCTGGGCAGGCTGGTTTCCTGCTGCACGCCCCATGACAGCCAGAAACTGGTGAGGGAGCTTATCGGCAATGAAATGCTCCATTATATCGAACTACAGCACAGAACCCCATTTCTGGATACGATGTGGGAAATTGCCCAGGCCATTCGAAACAGCCGGTACATAGAGATTGAATATGGGAAAATAAAAGACAGGGAAATAGTGAAACGGAAAGTTCAGCCAGTGGCAATTCTCTTTTCAGAATACTATTTTTACCTTACGGCATTTATAGAGGATGAAGAAATCAGGAAAGGGTTCGAAGTCATGGACGATGTTTTTCCCACTATCTACCGCATTGACAGAATCAAAAAGCTGAAAGTGTCGGAGGAGCATTTCTGTATCCCGTACAGCAGCCGGTTTGAGGAAGGGGAATTCCGTAAAAGGGTTCAGTTCATGTACGGGGGAAGATTGCAGAGATTAAGGTTCAAGTATCGGGGACAGAATGTGGAGGCCATACTGGACAGGCTGCCCACCGCAAAGATACTGGACGAGGAAGACGGTGTGTATACCATATCGGCGGAGGTGTTCGGAAAGGGGATTGATATGTGGCTGCGGAGCCAGGGGGACAGCATTACAGAAATAGTAAAAAAATAAACTTCAGCGGAGGATGTGTGATGAAACATTTTTTGTTGCGGAATTTCTGGTGGATTAACTATATTACAAAGTTCGTGTTTCTGCTGTTTGCGGTGGCTGTCGTATGCATGCTGTCTGAAAATACCGCTGGATATCGTTATGGCGAAGCTTTTGGGGTCAGGTGATAAATAGCATTGTGCTTTAGAGGGAGGACAGAAGAAATGATGCAGATTGATGTAAGTCATTGTAGGAAGTGCGCGTTTTGTAAGTATTGGTATGACCCCACGAATTCGGCTATCTCCCCCAAATACCCCCAGAGAGGCATCTGGGAATATGACCATAGGGCAAAGAAGAAATGCTTAAAGACGAACATGGAGAAGACGGCCGCTTCCTTTTGCAGCAAATACGAACCGAAGCTAGGGCAGACATAATGTATTGGCAGGAAAGGGAGGGGAAAGTATGGGGGATTTAAACGGCTATTGCAGGTCCAGATACTATTTTGAACACAGTGTGCTTCCGGATTTGTTTTATGGGGGTGATACAGGAGAGAAAATAGTCGGCGGTTTGCTGAAAGAAGGTGACTCTTTCCTCTGGAATGTAATGTCCGGCTGGTGCAGAGAGGCGGAGACTGGGATAGGGGATACAAAAGAGCAGTACAAGGTGTCCATTTGCAAACAGAATAAAGAGTATTCCATGATTCGCATCGATATGCCAAAGCCCCAGAGGGAACTATTGTGCTACCAGGTCTATCTGGTCTTCAGCAGCGACCTCCGGCATAGAAGATATTTTACCGTGGAGAGAGGCACTTCTGCGGAAGTAAGATTTTTATGTTCATGGAAGCCTGGAGAGGCTGGCGGACACTGTAATTATGGACGATGCAGCGCTGACAAGTCTGAAACGGAAAATAGGATTGTCGAAATCTTTGCGAATGGGAAAGGCAAGCCTTTTTGGAGACGGCGTAAAATCTGGTGGTGTGCATTTGCAGCCGTTTTCATAGGTGCGGCAGCTGCCTTGTACGCAGGGAGAAAGGTGCGGAGGGAAAGGAATTGAGCGCTTATAGAGGAATCCAGTGGGTAAGGGAGGGGATACTGCCATATCCGAGGCATGGCTCATGTGTGCATTATGAACCTGCCGTTTTCCGGAAAGGAAAAAGGGGCGATAGCGGAAATGGGGAAATCGTTAAACCGGCCCGGTCTTATCTCATAAAGAGTGGGACAGGTAGGAGTGTTTCCTGGCACTGTGCAGCCTGCGGAATGGCCATAAATGACAGGCATAGGAAGAAGCTCCAGCAGATTGTGGAGTATCTGAATCAGGGAGGAGATGATGGCAAGAAACTCGCAGCTATGTTCTCTGGGGTGGAGATAGGGGAACTTGTACAATGCTCTCCCAGGGAAATGCGGCTGACATGCGGCGCGGGGTGTCCGGATGGCTTTGTGCCGCCGAAGAACAGATGTCTGAGACCGAAAGTCCCAAGGAGGTAC
>CAJTSY010000012.1:0-4124 GCA_910578995.1 uncultured Acetatifactor sp. | reverse complement strand
AAATTAGCGAATATTCAAGGAATAGCAGAGCTGATGGAACGGGCCTGCGCAGAAAAGAAATTTAACGTCTCGGCTATTATTCCGATTTCGTCATGGATTGATTGGGGATGCTCAAATGAGGAAATAGAAAATATGACGCCGTCAGAGTTCAAAGACATGACGATGGAGACGGATGCAAGATGGAATATAGAAAAACTGTTGAACTGTTTGGAAGAGAATATGGATATTGACGCAAGCATGGGACTCATGATGGCAGCGGGACTAAACAAAGCCGTTGAGCGGGTAGCCATGAAGTTTGTGAAAGTTTTTGCCGGAATTGCGTCTGCGGTTGCGGCTTTACCCATCCCATTTGGAGATATTGCGGTATTGACAATTCTTCAGGCAGTTTTAGTGGTCATAGTAGGGTATCTTGCAGGTGAGGATATTAGTATCGAAAGCGCAAAAAAGTTTTTGACGAGCCTGTTTGGTGTAGGTTTAGGCGCAAATGCTTTCAAGCTTACTGCAAGACAGTTATCAAAGCTCATTCCAGGTGTGGGGAGCCTGATCAATGCAGGAGTGGCGTACAGCGGCACTTATTCCATAGGAAAGATGGCGGTGCAATATTACATTTATGGGACTCCTATGGGGAAATTACAAAAATCATTTAAGGAAAGTACTAAGAAAATCAATCAGACGGTTCCCGGCTGAGATGTTTCATGTTGAAAGTTAAGTGAATTATGTATCCTTTGGGGATAGATTTGATTACTTTTTTGGAGGCATGGATATGCTGGGAGCGATAATAGGAGATGTCGTAGGCTCGCCCTACGAATTTCTCAATATACATTCAAAAAGGGAGATAAAGCCATTTGAAGATACCGTCCGGGGAAAGTGCCGGTTCACCGATGATTCCGTCCTCTGCATGGCAGTGGCCAGGGCATTGATTCAGTCCCAAGGAGAGCAGGATGATACGGCATTGGGGGATGCGGTCGCGACAAAACTGCAGGAATATCCCAGGATATACCCAGGTAAAAGATATGGCGGGGGGTTCCTTAAGTGGGCCGAGCAGGGGGACATTCGCGCGGTCAGAAAGGCGAAATCCAATGGGGGCGCAATGCGGGCGACCCCCATCGGATGGCTGTATTCTTCTCTGCCGGAAACCCTCAGAGTAGCTAAAATCGCAACGGAGAGGACCCATAATTCCAGGGAGGCCATAGAAAGCGCCCAGATGATTGCCGCTTCCGTATTCCTGGCCAGAAGAGTGAAAGACAAAGAAGTCATCAGGGGATATGGCGAGCAAAAATTTGGCTATACTATATTGAGGGGCAGAAGCGGATATGAGCAGCTGCGCGAAGAAAGTCGGAGATACCGAAAAGAAAGGCTTAGGAAGCTTGAGCTGAAGCGTCTCGTGAACTGCGGTGCAAAGCAGTCTGTGGAGGCTGCATTATTTGCTTTCCTGAATACGGAAGATTATGAGGACTGTATCAGGACGGCCATAGCCGTGGGAGGGGACAGCGATACTATCGCCTGCATGGCTGGGGGAATCGCTGAAGCGTTTTATGGCGGCGTCCCGGTAGAATGGAAGTATAAAGCCGGAGGGATACTGGCGGAATGGGGGTGCAGGCCGGAGGACCTGGATATGGTAATGAATTTTGGGAGATATGCCGCACCTATAACAAATGATGATTTCCCTTTTTAGTGGAAGAAGCTAATTGTGTTTATAAAAGATACTATAAGGAACGGAAGAGGTGAGGGGATTCACAATGGATATATTTCTGGCAAGATGCTTTTTATGGATAATTTTCGGTCTGAAACTGCTGTTTCTGCTGATAGGAGTGGCATGTATTTGTGCGCTTGTGGAGAGCATTTTTAAGAAGAAGTTATATCTGCGTTATATTCTTTTGGAGATAGCAGCGTTTGTTTTGGGGTTCAGGGCAGCGGCTTCCGCAATTGATGAAGTGGAAGATGCCATTAACCCTTGCTTGGCTCTGGTTGGTGTGGTTTTTGATATTGCCGTGATTTCTCTCATATTAACACATCTATTTGGGAAGCAAGACTCTACAGACAATAACCTTTCTAATCAAAAGCAAGACTCTGATGGATATAGTGAAAATGGAAATTTAACCGATAGCGAGAAATAATGAGGAGATGATTGATATGGTCAAAGCAAAAAGAAATACAAGAGGATGGAAAATAGGCATTGCTGTGGGAATGGCTCTATTGGCAGCAGTGACGGCTATAAGTATTTTTGTGGTAAAAAGAAGAGAGTGCCAAATATAACCGCACATCAATGAAAGATGTTTTGGTATTCTATTGAGGAATCAAGATAAATGGCAGTAAATTTTGACGGAGACCATTAATCTGTATGGTCTCCTTTTTTAGTCCCCACGGAACCCACACATTCTACAAATATCGCAGTCCCACAAATCTGCCGTCCCACCTGCCCGCAAATCCCCCAAATTCACTTACATATTATCCTGCTGTAACCCCCAAAATGTCCTGGCCCCTAATCTCCCCACCAGTGGCCTGGACCGACAGAAAGAAGGAGGACCCTAAAATGAGCAGATTTCTGAAAGTACTGAAAGCAGTAGGAATTGAACATCAGCCGAGACTAGCCGTATGCGCTGATGCATGCAGTGGCTTTTCCGTCCATCAAGCTTGGCGGAAGGTATTATGTCGAAGACAGGAAACTGAGGTCATGGCTGGACAGTTATGCGCATAAATCATTTGCGCTGTAGCGGAAAAAGCAGTTTCTGCCAAAATGACAGGTTTTGGCAGAAACCATTTTGGAGGAAGCATGAAGCATGGAGAAGAGACGAAACGCAAAAGGAGAGGGTTCCTTTAAGGAGAACCCGGATGGGACAGTCACGCACAGGAAGTGTGTAGGCTATCTGCCGAATGGGAGCCGGAAAGTGCTTACGGTGACGGCAAGCAGCAGGGCCATGTGTATCAAGGAGACGAGGAAGAAAGAGGCCGAGTGGAACCGGGTATGCGGCCTCCACACCATCGGGTCGGGATTTACGGTAACCGGACTATGTGAGGCGCATCTGCGTTACCAGGCAGTGAATGGGGAACTGAAGCCGAAGTCCATTGACAGGAGGGAGTGCACCATTGAGAGGCACATCACGCCCTACCCTATCGGCAGGATGCAGATTCAGGCCATAAGGGTAGCGGATGTTGACGACCATGTCAGCGACCTGATTAGGGACGGAAGGCTGTCGGCCTCTTCCATCGAAAAGGTGATGGATGTCCTGAACGCGGCATTTAAGTGGGCCATAGCCAGAGGCGACCTGGACTTGAACCCCGTAGCGCCCATCAAGCCCACGCTTGTCAAACGGCTGCAGAAGATGAAGCAGAGGACTGCCAATGAAGCGGATGTGTCGGTGCTTTCCGAATTTGAGGAAAGAGCATTCGTCCAGGAAGCCCTGTCACGCGACTCGAAGTCCGGGGAATACAGGTATGCGGCGGGCCTCTATGGGCTGCTGCTCCTCTATACGGGCATGCGATGTGGGGAGATGCCGGCTCTTCGGTGGAGCGATGTGGATTTCGAGCATGGACTGCTGACCATTGAGAAGAGCCGCTCCATGGCGAAGAACAGGGCAGGGGCAGTTAGCGATAAAAAATATGTCATCGTAGAGGGAACCACAAAGAATGAGAAAGCCCGGAAAATCAGCCTGACGAAAGAGGCCCTGGATGTATTGAGGCTGCTGAGGACCCTGGACGACGATGCACAGGAGTCAGATTTAATCGTCAGGACGAGGACAGGGCAAGGGAACACGGCCACCAATCTGGAGCATCGGATGGCTACCATATTCCGTAATGCGGGCCTGCAAGGACTGAAAGGGGGCCTCCATATCTTCCGGAGAACCTTTGCCACCAGGATGTATGAGAGGGGCGCGCGTACCAAAGAGATTGCAGCGTACATAGGAGACCTGGAGTCCACGACTGAAAAGTATTACATCGCCATGAGGAAGAAGTGGAAGGTGGACGGCAACGTGCAGCAGATTGTGGAACTGCCGGGGAGCTATTACCATGGGAAGAGCGGCCCTGGGCAGATTGGTGGTAAATGACATTAGACCTGATTTGAAAGTGCTGTAGGGGATAAGCGGTTTCTGCAATCTAAAGATTTCGTATTATGGCAGCCTAGT
>CAJTSY010000011.1:48837-51610 GCA_910578995.1 uncultured Acetatifactor sp. | reverse complement strand
TCCAAATGGCGAAAATGCGGGGAATTCCTGTGCATTCAGCCCTATTTGCTGGGATGAAAACGGAAACTGTGTGGATAATATCCTTTTGATGGCAGACGACATAACAGAAGGATTATTCTATGCAGAATTTGATATGGATGCAATTCGAAGATACCGGGAAAAAGAAATGATGGGAAACACTTATCGGAAAGTGAAAGCGTATGATTTGCTGTTAAATAAAAAGGTTGAATATCCGTTTATACGGGATAATCAGGAGAGATAAACACCGGCATAGATTCAGGCTGAGCTTTGCAATAGACATCGGAAGGATTTGAAGCCGATCTCCGGACGGATATATAAAGGAGCCGGATTGTATGTTTGAAAGGATTGTAAAAGAGAAAAGAGGCGGGGAGTGAAGCGTGCATGCTGGCGGTAGAGCGCAGAAACATGATTTTGGAAAAACTACAGGACGAGCGCAAAGTGGTGGTCAGTGAGCTGAGCACTCTTTTTGACGTGTCCGAGGAGACCATACGCCGTGACCTGGACAAACTGGACCGGCAGGGCCTGGCCATCAAGAGCTACGGCGGGGCTGTTTTAAATGAGAATTCCACCCTGGACATGCCCTTTAATGTCCGCAAAAACCGGAATATCAAGGGGAAACAGCAGATTGCGGACCTAATCAGCGGTTTTGTGCAGGAGGACGAGCACATCATCGTGGATCCAAGCACCACGGCGGTGGCCATTGTGAAAGCCCTGAAGAACAGGAAAAAGCTGACGGTGATTACCAGTTCCATCGAGGTTCTCATCGAACTTTCGGATGTAAGCGGGTGGGATATCATCTGTACGGGCGGAACGCTTCGGGAGAATTACCTGACTCTGGTGGGTTCCCGGGCAGCGGACATGATCTGCTCCTTCTATGCGGACAAGGCAATCATATCCTGTAAGGGAATCGATATGAACAAAGGTGTCACCGATGCCAACGAAGCCCTTTCCCAGGTAAAGCAGGCCATGCTCCGGTCCGCAAAGCAGCGCATTGTTGCTGCAGACCACACCAAATTCGGAAACGTGGCTTTTTCCAGGATCTGCGAGCTGTCTGCGGTGGACATGGTGGTGACGGATGTGTGTCCGGGCCGGGAGTGGATGGATTATTTCGGGGAGAAAGGAATAGAGTGCATCTATGGCAGGGAAGAAAGCTGATAAAAAGACGAAGACCATAGCCTTTGCGAATAACAAGGGCGGAAGCGGCAAGACTACTACCTGTGCCAACGTGGGTTATTCCCTTTCCTGCCTTGGCAGAAGGGTGCTGCTCATCGACGGAGATATGCAGATGAACCTTACCCTTTCCTTTTTCGGGGAAGATGAGGTGTTGGATTTTTCCGCAGGGGAAAAAAATCTCTACGCCGCCATCAGGGCGGAAGGGGACCTGGCGGACTATGTGCTGCGGACGCCTTATGAAAATCTGGACCTGATTCCCTCCTCGCTGCTGATGAGCAGTATAGAGTATGAGCTTTTTTCCAGGCAGGACAGGGAGCGGATTCTGGGAAAGGCTCTGTCTAATTTGAAAAACAGTGCAGAATATGACTATATTTTGATAGATGCTCCGCCTACCCTGGGAGGCTGGGTGATGAATATCCTCTGTGCGTCGGATTACTGCATCCTTCCGGTGGAAGCCAGTCCATGGGGGCTTTTCGGGGTGGCGAACATGTTTGATTTCCTGGAGGACATGAAGGAACTGGCACCGGAACTGACCCTGATGGGGGTGGTGATCACCAAACTGGACGCCAGGAAAAATTACGGCAGGCAGACACTGGAGGCCCTGCGGCAGTTTGAGGAAGTGAACATCTTCGACACCGTTATCCGGGTGGACAGCGAGATAGAGTGGGCCCAGGACAATTCCAGGCCCGTTCAGGCATATAAGAAATCGGCCAGAAGCGCCGGAGAATACATGGAACTGGCAAAGGAGGTGGAGAGATATGTCCGTAGGAGCAGGTAGTATCAGGAGGGCCGCCAGGGCGGCGGGGAAGAAATCGGAGACATTGCCGGATGCCGGGACAGCCGGAAAGAAAACGCAGACACCGCCGGATGCCGGGATGGCTGTGAACGAAACGGCGGCGGAGGCGGAAACAAGGGCAGTATTGAACCAGGAGACAGAGCCGGCAGCGGCAGGCGTGAAGAAAACAGAGGAAGAACCGCAACCGGCAGGCGCGGGAAAAACAGAGAAAGAACCGACATCGGCAGGTGTGAAGAGGGCAGAGGAAGAACCGAAATCAGAGACAGGTACGGGAGAAGCATCTTTGGAACCGGCAGCAGGTACGGGCCGGAAGAAAAGTACATCGACGAAAACCATGACAGTCGGAAAGGAAACTGCAGTGAGCGGAACCGGAAAGAAAGCAAAATCGGGAAAGAAGATAAAAGAGACCGACACAGCCGAAGGGAAGAAGGCAGCAGGCAGAAAGGGAAAGTCATTCAAAGAGGAGGCTGCAGAAATCAAACCCACAGGGGAATCCGTGAAAGAGTCTGTTTCCGGAAATTCCGCGGATAAACATTCCGGTAAGAAGGAAAAGCAAAAGAAATTAGAGAATGAAAAGAAATCGGAAGCCCCGAAAAAGTCTGCAGGTAAAGCTGCAAAAACCGCTTCAACGGAGAAAAATATACCGAAAAAGGACGACACTTATGAGGCTTACGGAATTGGCCAGCAGCTTCCCACATATCTTCTGTAATCTGTCGGGATTTTTTTGGAGTAACATGTTCGTTAAAAAGACCTTATTTCAGGAGAATCATAGCATCCGCATTT
>CAJTSY010000011.1:0-48737 GCA_910578995.1 uncultured Acetatifactor sp. | reverse complement strand
GTACTGGGACTCCTGTTGTTTACTATAACCCGAAAATGGGTAAGGAGGTAAAAAATGGAATTAGAACAGTTGAGAAAAGATATGATGACAGCAATGAAGGCAAGAGATAAGGATCGCAAGGATGCCATCTCCTCTTTGGTTTCCGCAGTGAAAAAGGCGGCCATAGATGCGGGCTGCCGGGACGACGTGCCCTCCGAGATGGTGGACAGGGTGATTACGAAGGAACTGAAGACCGCGAAAGAACAGCTGGACACCTGTCCGGCGGAGCGTGAGGAGCTGCGGGCGGAGTATCAGAAGCGTTATGATGTAATCGCAGAGTATGCCCCCCAAATGATGTCCGCGGAAGAGATCAAGGCATATATTGAAAGCCATTTCGCGGAGCTGGCGGCCGCCAAAAACAAGGGCCAGATCATGAAGGCTGTAATGGGTGATTTAAAGGGAAAGGCCGACGGAAAGCTGATCAATGAGATTGTGGCACAATTGTGCAGGTGACTTCCGGTTTCCGTACCACAAAGCATCGCAGAGAGTTTGAACGTGTCACGGAGAACTAAAGCATCGCATAGAACCGGAAAACATCGCATAGAACTAAAGCATCGCATAGAAAATCAATGGTTCCTCTATTTGACCTGCAGGACAGCCAGATAGCCAGTGCATATGATCTGGACACCATAGGGGAAATGGAGGACGGACGTATTTTTCTGTTCAGCAAGGAAGATTTCTTTCCCCAGGTACTGGATGCCTGTACCTGGGAAGGGAAACTGATGTCCATACCGGATTCATTTGTTTTGCGGACGATTGCAGGCAGAGCCGACATAGTGGGAGAGACAAATGGGTGGAACATGGAGGATCTGAAGGCTGTGATTGAGAGCCATCCGGATGCGGAAATGGTATTTGACAATGTACCGGGCGATTACCTGTTTGAGGCATGTATCCGTAATGGGTTAGAGGAATTTGTGGATTTCGAGGGAAAGAAGGCGAATCTGGATTCGGCGGAATATATAGAGTTTCTAAATTATATCAATACGTTGCCGGATGGCTATGCGGAAGAGGCCGGGATAACGCAGAACAGGGTTCAGCTATATTTGGATGAAAGATAGGGAAGACGGTGGAAAGCGGGGGACTGGATCCTGCCTGGCAGGGCGGGGGCAGTGCCATTTGGTACTTTTACACAGAGTATTCAAAGGCCTGTCCTCCGGGACATGCCTTTTTTCTGGCACCGTAGGTCGGCTGTCTGACCGTAAAAAGGGGTATTTTGGTGTAATTCTACAAATTCCCCGGGAGGGCAGGAAAAAGTTTTATACAATTTTTATTGACAGGGAGTATGAAAAAACGATATTATAAAAACAAGGCATATTTTGTTATCGCAAAAAAGGATGTATCTGTAGTAAAGGTTTTAGAAGTAAGGAGGATTTGTTATTGAAGAAAAATGGAATGCTTTTGAATGATTATGCACAGTTATGCAGAGAGGCCGACCACCTGGAACCCGAAATGTTTGACAGGTACGAAGTCCAGAGGGGGCTGCGTGACAAGAACGGAAACGGCGTGGTGACAGGACTTACCAATATTTCCAGAATTGAAGCTTTCAAGATGGTGGACGGGGTGAAGACGCCCTGCGAGGGAAAATTATGGTACCGGGGATATGACTGTATCGAGTTGGTCAGGGGATTCAAGGTAAATGGATTCGGCTTTGAGGAAGTAGGTTATCTGCTGCTTTTCGGGAAGCTGCCGAACCAGGAGGAGTTAAAGCAGTTCCGGGATATCCTGGCGGCCAACAGGCGCCTGCCCACCAATTTCACCAGGGATGTGATCATGAAAGCGCCCAGCAACGATATCATGAACTCGCTGACCAGGAGCGTGCTGACATTGGCATCCTATGACAAGAACTGTTCCGATACCAGCATCGAGAATGTGCTGCGGCAGTGCATGAGCCTCATCGGTGTGTTTCCTATGTTGGCCGTCTATGCATACCATGCGTATAATCATTATCAGAATGACGAAAGCATGTACATACACCGTCCCTCCAAGAAGCTGTCCACAGCGGAAAACCTGCTGATGATGCTTCGGCCCGACAAGGCCTATACGGAGTTGGAAGCCAAGGTGCTGGATATTGCCCTGGTTCTGCACATGGAGCACGGCGGCGGTAACAATTCCACCTTTACCACCCGCGTGGTGACCTCCTCGGGTTCCGATACTTATTCGGTGATTGCGGCGGCGCTGTCCTCCCTGAAGGGACCCAAGCACGGCGGCGCCAATATCAAGGTTGTGGAGATGATGCGGGACATTGAGAACCATGTGTCTGACTGGGAGGATGAGGATGCGGTTCGGGCGTACCTGAAGAAAATCCTGAATAAGGAAGCCTTTGACCGGAAGGGACTGATCTACGGCATGGGGCATGCGGTATACTCTCTGTCTGATCCCAGGGCGCAGGTGTTCAAAGGATTCGTGGAGATGCTGGCATCCGCAAAGGGCAGGCGGAAGGATTTCGCCCTGTATTCCATGATTGAGCGTATAGCTCCCCAGGTCATTGCGGAGAAGGCGCGGATCTACAAGGGTGTCAGTGCCAACGTGGACTTTTACAGCGGCTTTGTGTACAGCATGTTGGAGATTCCCCTGGAGATGTTCACGCCCATCTTTGCCATCGCCAGGATTGTGGGCTGGAGCGCACACAGGATAGAGGAGCTTATCAATATGGATAAGATCATCCGTCCCGCTTACAAGAGTGTTATGCGCGAGCAGGAAGAGTATATACCCATGGAGAACAGGTAGGAAAAGGCGGAATCCGTCCCGGGGCTTTGTTCGGCAGTCCCGGGACGTTTTTGCGTTTTTCCGGCCGTCCGGGAGAGAATCGTCCCCCGGCATCAGGGAAGCAGGTCACCGGAGATTGTTCGTACAAAGTGCGCACGAAAACGCCTCGCGGAGGCACCTGTGAACAGTAACGGAGGCAGGCGCATCTGGCAGGAAAGCGGGAAGAATGATTTACACACCTGCGACTTTCTGTTATAATAGGAGGAGTAGCGCAGAAGCTTCGGACCCCGGCAGGCAGGAGGAGGTTTCCGGCAAAAGGCCGGGGGGTTAAAGGGTGTAAATCAAAATGAAAATGATAATCAAGAAATACGGCGCATTCGCCCTGCTGGGACTGGTTTTTTTCTTCCTGGTGTTTTTGAACCTGTTTTTCCATGACCACTGGCTGGATTCCGACATGGCGGCGGAGATGGTTTTTTCCAGGCTCCTTGCCGAGAGCGGACATCTGTTTGCCACGCCGGAATGGTATTATTCCACGGAGTTCCGGGTTTTGTATACGCAGCTTGTCATGACCCCGCTTTTCCTGGTCACGGACAACTGGCATTTTATTCGCATGACTACAAATATCGTGACATATCTGCTGATGATGGCATCCTATTTCTACATGATGAAGCCCCTGAAAGTGGACAGGCGCCTGACAGCGCTTACGGGGGCAGTTCTGCTGCTGCCATTTTCTGAAACCATGATGACGCATATGCAGATGGGCAATACCTATATGCCCCATGTCATTCTCCTGTGCCTCTTTTTCGGTATGTTCCTGCGCCTTGTGAAAAAGGAGGGATATTCCAGGGGCAGGAGATGGGAGATCACCGGATTCTATGCAGGGCTTGCCGTAATCTGCGGCGTGTCCGGCGTACGCTATCTGCTGGCCATGCAGTGTCCCCTGCTGCTGGCCTCGGTTCTGTATCTGTGCGGTTCACGGGAGTTTGGGCTGTTCAGGAGCCGGTTCGGCGGGGGCGGGGATACGGGGGCATACTGGAAGGACGTGTGGAAAAGCGCGGAGGCCCGGTATGTGTACTACAGCCTTCTAGGAGCGGCGGCCGGCGTGGCCGGGTACGGGCTCAATGTGCTGTGGGTCAGCCGCAGGTATGTTTTTCAGACTTACGGGGCCACCAATTTTATCGCCGTGTACCAGGGGGTTTTGGGAGAGCGGCTGCAGAATGCCATCGGCAGTCTCCTGATGCTTTTCGGCTACATTCCGGACAAGGGGTTTCTCTCCGTGAGGGGGCTGATTTCCCTGGTTTCTTTTGTGCTCATTGCCCTGCTGGGGTACTGCTGTGTAAGGGTGTACCGGAAAAACAAAGGGGAAAGATTTTTTGTGGCGCTGTTTCTGGGGGTGGCTTTCGGCCTCAATGTGTTTGTGTTTGTGTTTACCACTAGCACCATGGTTCCCAGGTATTATATTACGCTTCTTTTGTTTGCCCTTCCGGTGCTTGCCTTTTATTTTGAGGGACAGGAACTGCCCTTTGACAGGGCTGTGGCAGGCATTCTTCTGGGGGTCTGCCTGTGTGCGGCGTCCGGCAAGGTGGCGCTTTCCTATCTGGGGGCGGACAAAAACGCGGACAGGCGGGATGTGGCCGCATTTCTGGAGGAAAACGGGTTTGACTTCGGATATGCCACTTACTGGAATGCCAATATCATAACCGAACTGACGGACGGCGCGGTGGAAGTAGCCAATATCCATGACCTGGGAACCCTGGAATATTTTAAATGGTCTTCCCCGGTAAAGTATTACAGCGAAGACTACCACCAGGGCAGGACATTCCTGCTGCTGACAGGGGAGGAGGCCGCACAGTACCGGGGAACCCCGGCGCTGCGGGGCGGCGAGCTGGTCTACGAGGACGGAAAATATACGGTATACGCCTACCGGAGTACGGCGCAGTTCCTGTCAAATGCCCCGTAAACCGGAATGCCTGTATGCAGGCGTCTGCATTAGAAATGCATCCGCGCGGTAAAAACCTGACTGCGGCGGAATAAATACAAGGTTGCAGAATAGCGGCGCCCTGTGGTAGAATGGGGAGCAGTGAAAAACATTGTCTGCTTCCGGAGCGCCGGGAGCGGAAATATTTTAAGCCGAATCATGCGGCGGAATGTGTGGGAACATGAAAATATTTAAGCGTATTTTCTTTGTCATTGTGGCATTGATCCTTTCTGCATGCACGGGGATTCTGGTGTGTGCGCTGAACCCCTCCCTGACGGACATTCTTGCGGAGAAGGTGGGGAATATGTCCCAGGCCCGGATGGAAAGCGGGGAGGGTCAGGAGGAGACCGGGGCGGATCTGCCCGGTAAAGGGGGAACCGGGGAACCGTCCGAGATTTCGGGAGGCCGGCCCGTGGGAGAAAGTGCCCGGGTTCTTCCGGGCATCAACAGCGGTTGGCTGGAAGGCGGGGACGGAGAAGGATATGAGCTGCCCGCAGGGCAGGCCGTGGAGACACCTGTGCCGGTCAGCGGCAGAACCGGCTATGAGCCTGTGCAGGAGGAGGCAGAGGAGGTTCCGGAAGGGGCGGAAGCCCTGCCGGAAAATGTTTCCCCCGGAAACACGGGCAGCGATTTAGAGTTTGACGGGGCATATTACCCTTACTATGCCATGCTGGAGGAGGATCTGCGCCAGCTATACAGGCAGATCTATGCCAATGCCACGGATCTGGTGCAGAGTTTTTCGCCGGTGGCCCCTGTGTCCGTGAACCGGCTGAAAACGGTATTTGAGGCGGTTTACAACGATCACCCGGAACTGTTCTGGCTGGAGACGGGATATTCCTGCAAGTACTTAAGGGACGGCAGCTGTGTGGAAATCACCCTGAAATACAATGCCGCCGCGCAGAACCTGGAGAAGGCAGCGCAGGAGTTTGAGGAGAGCGGGGAACAGATCCTGGCGCAGGCACGGAGCCTGGGAAGTGACCAGGAGAAGGAGTGGTATGTCCACGACAGCCTGATGCAGTCCGTGGAGTATGCGGCGGACGCCCCCATGAACCAGAGTGCCTACAGCGCCCTGGTACAGGGACGCAGCGTCTGTGCAGGTTATGCCAGGGCTTTCCAGTACCTGATGCAGCAGCTGGGGATTCCCTGCTATTACTGTACCGGTTTTGCGGGAGAAGACCATGCCTGGAATATCATAAAGATAGGACCGGATTACCACAATGTGGACGTGACCTGGGATGATACGGATCCCGCCACCCATGATTACTTCAACAAGACGGACCGGGAATTCGGGTCCACCCATGTGCGCACGGGACTGTCGGTGTACCTGCCGGCCTGCCGGGCGCAGGGTGGGGAAAGCGCTGTGCCGGGAGGGGATGACAGCACTGTGTCCGGAGAAGGAGGTGGTGCCATATCCGGGAATGGAGGCGGCGACGGCGCTGCGCCCGGAGATAATGGCACTGCGGGGCAGGAAGAATCGTCCGGAGGAACCGGGGAGGAGCCGGGGGATGCGGTGCTCATCAATCCGTCCCCTTCCCAGCCCCTGGTATGGGAGAGCAGGACGGGCGCTGACCTGGACACGGAGCCCACGGCGGAGGAAATGAGGCAGGAGAACCTGGAGAAGGCAGGAGTCACGGAAGAGGAAGTCAGGGACACGCTCCAGGAATACTATGAGGACTGCGGAAAGCTGTTAAAGGAAGCGGGAACGGGAGACCGATTGTTTACAAACGTGATTCCGGAGCAGCTCTGGAGTTCGGTGGAACGGGCCTACAATAATGGGGATTACTGGAAAGGCTATGTGGAAGACGCACTGGATGTGCTGAAGGCGGATTCCTTCTGGATTCAGCTGGAGGTGGAGAAACTGGGCGGGGGATATTACCGCCTGTACCATAGTGTTTATACGGAATAACCGTGTCATGTCCTGCTGTACAGTTTATGCAGGGAAGCGGGAAAGCCGGGGAAAAGTCAGGGAAAAGAAAGTCCGCAGGGACGTTTTTCCCTGACTTTTTTTCACCTGAAGGAATATCCCTTCTTTTTGCTCATATATTTGAAAAAGGAGGACATGTCAATGGAAAACTCTATTTTACAGTTGTTTCCTTTGCGGTACCGGGCGTTCTGGCAGAACGCGGCCGGGGACCAGGAGCATATCCAGGAGATCCGCCTGCGGGCGGGCCGTCCGGTGGTGCTTAACCGGGATGGCGGGGAGGTCTTCCTGGACGGGCAGGGCAGGTATACGGACACCCTCCGCGAGCCTTCCCTGGTGACGGAACGGATGCTTCAGGAAATCCTGGAACACATCTGTCATTATTCCCCTTATGCCTTTGAGGAGGAACTGCGGAGGGGATTCGTCACCGTGGCCGGGGGACACCGGGTGGGGGTGGCAGGACAAGCCGTACTGGAACAGGACGGAACAGTCCGGACGCTGAAAAATATCTCTTTCCTGAATATCAGGGTGGCCCATCAGGTGAGGGGCGCTGCAGACCGGATACTTCCCGCGGTATACGGGAGGCATGGACTGAAGAATGTGCTGATCATTTCGCCCCCCGGCTGCGGCAAGACCACGCTGCTGCGGGACCTGGTGCGGCAGATTTCGGACGGCAGCCCCTACGGGAGGGGAATGAATGTGGGGGTGGTGGACGAACGCTCCGAGCTGGCGGGATCATTTCTTGGCAGACCTCAGAATGACGTGGGGATGCGGACGGATGTTCTGGACGGCTGTCCCAAGGAAACGGGAATGCTCCTGCTGCTGCGGTCCATGTCCCCGGAGGTGATCGCCATAGACGAACTGGGCGGAGACGGGGAACTCCAGGCATTGGGAAAGGCGGCAGCCTGCGGATGCAGGATACTGGCCACGGTGCATGGGGAGGACAGGAGGGATGTGGAACGCAGGTTCGGGTTGGAAACGGAATGCTGGGAGAGACTGTTCGACCTGTTCCTTGTCCTGGGGAAGGAACAGGGAAAATGCGTGGTAAGGCGGATGGAGGAAAGGGGGAGGGAGGCCTGATGAGGGTACTGGGATGCTGCATGATCTTCGGCGGATGCCTGGGACTTGGAATATGGTACAGATGCCAGCTGAACGGAAGGATCCGCACACTGCGCGTCCTGCGAAACATCCTGGAGCTTCTGGCAGGGGAGGTGCGCTACGGCAGGGCCACGCTGCCGGAGTGCTGCGGCCATATTGCCCGCTATCTGTCCCCTCCTTTTGACAATGCATTTCTGGAGATAGGCCACAGGATGGAGGAGAATACGGGCATTCCCTTTGGGGAGGCCTTCCGGCAGGAGATGGAGGGCGTCCTGAAGGAGCTGCCGCTGAAGGAAGGGGACCGGGAGGATTTCCTGAAATTCACCCTGCAGACAGGATTTGCGGACAGCCAGATGCAGCTGCGCACCCTGGAACAGGGAGTGGAACTGCTTTCCGCCAGGCAGAGCTGCCTGGAAAAGGAAAATGCTGAAAAGTGCAGGATGGCGGTGGGTCTGGGGGCCATGGGAGGGCTTCTGCTGATTCTGGTGCTGTGCTGACCTACTGTCCGGGAAGCACCGCTGCAGGAACTGGCTTTGGGGAACAATGTCATACGGAATGTGAGGAGTTATGGAAGTAAGTCTGATATTTAAGATAGCGGCAGTCGGAATATTGGTAACCATACTGAGCCAGATCCTGAAACACAGCGGCAGGGAGGAGCATGCCTTTCTGATCAGCCTGGCAGGGCTGATTCTGGTGCTGACCTGGATTGTACCTTATATATATGAACTTTTTCAGACCATACAGGCGCTGTTTGCCCTTTAGGCGAGGGATGAGGGCATACGGAACCGGAATAGGAGCGTGTTATGTCGGAACTTTTGAAGGTTGCGTTTCTGGGAATTGCAGGGGTTCTTCTGGCAATGCAGTTTCGGGGAAGCCAGCCGGAATATGCCACATACATAGGACTGGCTGTGAGCATTCTCATTTTTTTCTTCTGTATACGCCAGGTGGGGGCAGTATCGGCACAGTTTGACAGGATAAAGGGATACCTGGACGGGGCGGATGCCTATCTGGGCATACTGTTAAAAGTGGTAGGGATTACATATATATGTGAATTCAGCTCCGATATCTGCAGGGATGCGGGATACCAGGCCGTGGCGGGACAAATCGAGGTGCTGGGGAAGCTGACGGTGATGTTTGCGGGACTGCCCATCCTCTTTGCCGTCATAGAGCAGATCCAGGGCTTTCTGTAAGGGGGGACTATGGAGTTGAATCTGATCTGGCAGGATTATGGCCTGGACCGCCTGGAGGAGGGAATTGCCAGGCTGTTTCCGGCCAGGAGGCTGAATCTGGAGGGGCTGTTTGCACAGGTGATGTCGGGGGACGTGTTCGGGGCCGTGGGCACCCTGTTCCGGGATGCCTTCTCGGACCTTGCGGCCCAGGCCGCCGCCATGAAGGATATATTCGTGTGGCTGCTGGTCCTGGGAATCGTCTCGGCCCTGATCACCCATTTTGTGGAAATATTTGACAGGCACCAGGTGGCGGACATGGGATTCTATTTTATGTACCTGCTGTTTACCACAGTGCTGTTAAAGTGTTTTGGACAGGCGGCGGACACGGCGGGAACCGTGATGGAAAATACCGTACTGTTTGCAAAACTCCTGGCCCCGGTATACCTGCTTTCCATGGGGGTGTCCTCGGGAGCGGTGGCGGCGGGGGCATCCCGCCAACTGCTGCTGATCGCCGTATACGGGGTGGAGTCCCTGCTGTCGGCAGTACTCCTGCCCCTTATAGGCAGTTTCTGCATGCTGTCCGTGGTGAACGGTATTTGGATAGAGGAAAAACTGAATTTTCTCATTGACCTGCTGGGAAGAATCATCGGCTGGGGGCTGAAGGGGGCGCTGGGGATCGTCACGGGCCTTGGGGTTTTCCAGAGACTGGTTGCCCCGGTGGTGGATTCCGCGAGAAATTCGGCCCTGCAGAAACTGATTTCCGCCATACCCGGCGTGGGGGATGCCGTGGGGGGAGTGGCGGAACTGGCCCTTGGGTCCGCGGTAGTGATCCGCAACAGCATCGGGGTGGTGCTGCTTTTGCTCCTGCTGCTGCTGTGCGCGGCGCCCCTGGTAAAAATCGCCCTGATTGCCCTGCTGCTGAAAACCGCGGCTGCATTCATGGGAATCATCAGTGACAGAAGGATTACAGCCTGTGCGGACCGGGCGGGGAATGCCTGCCTGCTGCTGCTGCGCACCGCAGGGACGGCCATATTGCTGTTCCTGGTGGCTATAGCGGTGACTGCCCTGGGATAAGCGGGGACCGGGGAAGGCATTCTTTCGGCTTTGCACCGGTCAGGTAAAGGTTTGCGCCGTCAAAATGACGCTCCCGCTGCGGACGGCGGAGCCCGGCACGCCGCTTTGGCATGTCTGGAAGGGTGGGAGGGAAGTATGAAAGGGAAGTATGAAAGGGAAGTATGAAAGGGAGGGGTGGAACGGAGTGCAGAATTCTCTTTTTCAGGCTATCTGTAAAATCGGTATATTCATGATATGCGCCAGGGCCATCATACAGTTCAGGCCCAGGGAGGTCTATGAAAAATACCTTCGGTTCCTGGCGGGCATCATGATCCTGATCCAACTCTTCCTGCCCGTGGGGAAACTGCTTCTGGGAAAGGACGGCGGGCAGGCAGGGGAAATGCTGGGACAGTTCAGACAGGAACTGGAACAGGGCATGGAGGAGGCCGCGGAGAGGGCGGCGGAGGCGGATGCCATCCTGGAACATATGACCCTGGAGGAGGTGAGGAAACAGTTGGAGGCTGCCGGAGGGGAAAACCTGGAGGAAGGGCTGCCGGAGGACGGGGGACAGGAGGCGGGATACCGCAAGGACGGACAGACCATGGGGGAAGAACCGGAGGACGGGGGACAGGAGGCGGGATACCGCAAGGACGGACAGACCATGGGGGAAGAACCGGAAGACGGGGGACAGGGGCCGGGAATACGCATCGATATAGAGCCTGTGGAACCGGTTTCCCCGGTGGAATGAAATGAGGAAGGGACTGATACAGGAAAGGGGGTGGGGGACATGGGCAGGGACTGGAAGCAGTGGGCGGAGAAAAAGGGCATACAGAAATGGTTCAGGAAAGACAACCTTATCATCCTGGTACTGACGGGCATTCTGCTGGTCATCATAGCGCTTCCCACCGGTTCCCCGAAAGAGGAGAAAGGGGAGGAGGGGAACTGCAACGGGATACCGTCTCCGGCCGGAACAGAGGGGGAGGCAGCGGATGGGGAAGCCGCCGGGAAAGCACAGGAGGACTACGCCGCCAGTCTGGAGGCACGCCTGACGGAAGCCTTGTCCCGGATGGCATATGTGGGAAAGGTGGAAGTGATGATCACGCTGAAATCTTCCAGCGAACTGGTGGTGGAGAAGGAGCAGCCGGTGATGCGCTCCTCCACGAACGAGAGTGATTCCCAGGGGGGAACCCGGGCCGTCAGCCAGGTGGATTCCCGGGAAAACACGGTATACCGTACCGACGGAAGCTCCAGCGAGCCCTATGTGGTGAAAACACTTCCGCCCCGGGTGGAGGGGGTTTTAGTGGTGGCGGAGGGGGCGGGAAGGGGAAATGTCAACAAGACCATTGTGGAGATCGCGGAAGCGCTTTTCGGAGTGGAAGCCCACAAGGTGAAGGTGGTGAAGATGGAACCGGAGACAGGGCAGGAATCCCAATAATTTCCCGGAAGGAAAAGCATATATCCATCCGGGGGCTCATACAATGAATTAGTAAAACGCAAAGAGGGGAATGCATGTGAAAAACCTAATCAAAAAAAATCAGCTAATGATAACCGCTCTGGCGATCATGATTGCGATTGCAGGATATCTGCAGTTTGCGGGTACGGGACTGGAAGAGGAAGCTGCCAGGGTGAATGACGGCAAGGCCGATACAGGGAGTGCCAGCCCGGTGGATTCGGATGGCATTGTAACGGAAAACTATACCCTTGAAGGCCTGCTTGACCTGTCGGAGGAAGACCTTGCGGGAGGAGTTACGGAAATCGAAAGCCTGGATTCCGATGCGGACGTTATCGTGGACGACTATCTGGATGAGGATATGACGGTCATGGATGTGTCCGGCAGCGCGGAGGGGGAAGTGGAAGGAAATACACCTGAGGAAGGGGAGATACCCGGAGAGGCAGTATTTACCTCATCCACCCCGGGCATTACAGTGCTGTCCGACGCGAAGCTCCTGAAGGAACAGACAAGGGCGAAGAACAGGGAGACGCTGATGGAGATCATCAACAGTGCCGGAATCACCGACGAGCAGAAGCAGGCCGCAGTGGACAGCATGGTGGCGATGACGGCCATTGCCGAGAAGGAGGCTGCCGCGGAGATTCTTCTGGAGGCAAAAGGCTTCCAGGACGTGGTGGTCAGCATCAACGGCGACGCGGTGGACGTGGTGGTCAATGCAGCAGCCCTGGACGATATCATGAGGGCCCAGATCGAGGACATTGTAAAAAGGAAAACAGAAGTCCCGGCGGAAAACATAATCATCAGTACGGTGGCCCAGTAACGGTTTTTACCACACTTTCCACAAAATCTTCTTGTTTTACATAGGAGTTGTGGTATAATGTCCTTATTATTACGCCTCCTGTCTTTCAGACAGGAGGCCGGCATGTATGGAAAGGACAAATGAGGCCTATGAAAAGAGTGTTTTTGATAGTTTTGGACAGCTTCGGGATAGGGGCGATGGAGGATTCGGCAGATTACGGCGACATTGGCGTAAACACCCTGAGGACAGTCGCCTCCAGTCCTTTCCTGCAGATACCGAACATGAAAAAACTGGGACTGTTTCAGATCGACGGCGTGGGGGAGGCCCTGCGCTGCCCTGCCGCCGGGCCGGGGGGACATACCGCCCTTATAGCCCGGATGAAAGAGCGCTCCAGGGGAAAGGATACCACCATCGGACACTGGGAGATTGCCGGTGTCTGTTCGCCCAGTCCCCTGCCCACCTATCCGGAGGGGTTTCCCGTGGAGATACTGGAGGAATTCAGCAGAAGAACCGGAAGGGGGGTGCTCTGCAACAGGCCTTATTCCGGAACCCGGGTCATTCAGGATTACGGAGAGGAACATATGAAAACCGGGGATCTCATCGTGTACACCTCTGCCGACAGCGTGTTTCAGATTGCGGCACACGAGGAAATCGTGCCCTTGGAACAGCTGTACGCATACTGCCGCGCGGCAAGGGAAATGCTGCAGGGGGAGCACGGCGTGGGAAGGGTGATTGCACGTCCTTTTACCGGACCCGGGGCGGGGGCATTTACCAGAACGCCCCACAGGCATGACTTTTCCATTCTCCCCCCGTCCGTCACAATGCTGGACCAGCTGGAGGAAAACGGCAAATCTGTTATCGCGGTGGGCAAGATCAACGACATATTTGCCGGAAAGGGAATCACGGAGTCCGTATACACATCGGGAAACGCTGAGGGCATAGAGCGGACACTGGAGTACCTGGACCGGGATTTTGAGGGACTGTGCTTTGTTAACCTGGTGGACTATGACATGCTCTACGGACACCGCAGGGATGTGGACGGCTACGCCGGGGCCCTGACCTTTTTCGATGCCAGGCTTCCGGAAATCCTGGGAAAAATGCGGGAGGATGACATCCTGATGATGACGGCGGACCACGGCTGCGACCCGGGGTACCAGGCCAGCACGGACCATACCAGGGAATATACGCCTTTTCTCATGTATGGCAGGAAGGTGGAGCCGGAGAACCTGGGAACCAGGGATACCTTTGCGGACATCGGGGCCACCGTGCTGCGGTATTTTGGCATCAGGCCTGCCTTTGAGGGGGAGTCCATGCTGCCTTCCCGGGCGGGGGAAACCCTAACCCCGCCGTAGGGGGAGAAAGCAGGGGGGATGCCGCGCAGTTCTTTCCTGTGGGGAAGGCTGGGATGGATTTTTATAGAAAAAAGGAAGGCAGGACGGAAGAACCCTGCCATCGCCTAAAAACGGAGGAATGTAGATAAATGAACGATTATACGGAAGAAATAAACCGCCGCCGTACTTTTGCGATTATTTCCCACCCGGATGCGGGAAAGACCACCCTTACCGAAAAATTCCTGCTCTACGGCGGTGCCATCAACCTGGCGGGCAGCGTCAAGGGAAAGGCCACGGCCAGGCACGCCGTCTCCGACTGGATGGAGATAGAGAAAGAGAGGGGTATCTCGGTGACCTCCTCGGTGCTGCAGTTTGAGTACGGCGGTTTCTGCATCAATATACTGGATACCCCCGGGCACCAGGACTTTTCGGAGGATACCTACCGCACCCTGATGGCTGCGGATTCGGCGGTGATGGTCATAGATGCCTCAAAGGGCGTGGAGGCCCAGACCAGGAAGCTTTTCAAAGTCTGCGTCATGAGGAAGATCCCCATTTTTACCTTTATCAACAAGCTGGACAGGGATGCAAACGACACCTTCGACCTTCTGGACGACATTGAGAAGGAGCTGGGCATTGCCACCTGTCCGCTGAACTGGCCCATCGGTTCGGGCAGGGAGTTTAAGGGGGTTTACGACAGGGAGAAAAAGTGCGTAATCTCCTATTCCGGCACGGAAAAGGGGACGAAGGAGGGAACGGCCACGGAGATTCCCCTTGGGGAGGAGGCGCTTTTGCGGGAGGCCATAGGCGGCGCCCCGGTGGACAGGCTTCTGGAGGAGATGGAGCTTCTGGACGGAGCAGGGGCTGATTTTGACCTGGAGGCGGTACAGGCGGGAGAACTGACGCCGGTCTGTTTTGGCTCCGCCCTGACCAATTTCGGCGTGGAGATTTTCCTGAAGCATTTCCTGGAAATGACTACAACTCCGCTTCCAAGAAGGGCGGATGTGGGAATGATTGATCCCGGGGAAAGGGAGTTCAGCGCCTTTGTGTTTAAGATCCAGGCCAACATGAACCGGGCCCACAGGGACAGAATCGCCTTCATGCGCATCTGTTCCGGAAAATTCGACGCCCAGATGGAAGTGCGCCATGTGCAGGGCGGCAGGGTGATGAGACTGTCCCAGCCGCAGCAGATCATGGCGGACGAGCGGAAGATCCTGAACGAGGCCTATGCGGGGGATATCATAGGGGTGTTTGACCCGGGTATCTTTTCCATCGGGGATACCCTGTGCAGTCCCAGGGAAAATTTCCGGTATGAAGGGATTCCCACCTTTGCGCCGGAGCACTTCGCCAGGGTCCGCCAGGTGGATACCATGAAGCGGAAACAGTTTGTCAAGGGAATCGAACAGATCGCCCAGGAAGGCGCCATCCAGATCTTCCAGGAATACAACACGGGACTGGAGGAGATCATCGTGGGGGTGGTGGGGGTTCTGCAGTTTGACGTACTGAAATACCGCCTGGAAAACGAATACAATGTGGAGATACGTCTGGACAGTCTGCCTTATGAGCATATCCGGTGGATTGAGAATAAGGAAGAGGTGGATATCGCCAGGCTCACGGGAACCTCGGACATGAAGAAGGTGAAGGACATGAAGGGAAATCCCCTGCTTCTGTTTGTGAATGCCTGGAGCATCGGTATGACGCTTGAGCGGAACAAGGGACTGGTTCTGTCGGAATTCAGCAGGAATTAGGCAGGCCGGCAGGTGTAAAGGGGAACCGGTAATGAGGAAGAGGACGGGCAAATTTGCAATCCTCCTGTGGGCGGCGCTTCTGTGCGGGAGAACTACAGGATGTGCGGGTACAGGGGTGCTGGATGAGATTCCCAGGGATTATGCTCTGCTGTGGGGGGAGTCCGGGGAGACAGCCGCGGAGGCGGTCTCCCCGGAACCGTCCCCGGTGGAAGAGGAGGAACCGGCGGTATGCTTTCTGGCGGAGGAGGCTTCCAGGTATGCCTACAACAGCCTGAACCAGGCGGAACAGATCTGGTACCGGGACATGGAGCAGATCCTGGGGAGTTTTGGGGAAGAGAGACGTCTGAGCCAGGCGGGACTTGCGGAAGGACTGGATGATACGGATATTGACAGGATATTCCAGTGCGTCCTCAGCGACCATCCGGAGCTGTTTTATGTGGAGGGCTACTCCTATGTGAAGTATACCAGGGGGGAGAAGGTCAACGCAGTGGATTTTTCGGGAAACTACAGCGTGGACAGGGAGACAGCCCTGGAGCGCCGGGAGGAAATAGATGCCGCGGTGGAGGAGCTCATGGCAGGGATCAGCCAGGATGCATCCGATTACGAGAAAGTAAAATATGTGTATGAAACCCTGATCCGGAACACGGACTATGACCTGGACGCCCCGGACAACCAGAACATATACTCTGTGTTTGTGCGGCATTTCTCGGTGTGCCAGGGCTATGCCAAGGCCACCCAGTACCTGTTGGGCAAACTGGGGGTGGAATGTTCCCTGGTGCTAGGAACGGTGGAGACCGGGGAGGGACATGCCTGGAACCTGGTGAAGGTGGACGGCGAATATTATTATCTGGACACCACCTGGGGGGATGTGTCATACCGGACGGAAGGCACGGCTGCCCCGGAACAGGACGGCGGAATTGTCATGCCGGAGATCAACTATGATTATCTCAATGTCACCACCGAGGAGCTTCTCCGCACCCATTCCATCGGCGGGGAAGTGCCCATGCCCCTCTGCACGGCCAGGACGGCTAATTATTATATGCAGGAGGGGGCGTTTTTCACCGCCTATGACAGGGAGCAGATGGCTGCCCTGTTCGGGAATGCCGTGGAAAACGGCCGGAAGGATATAACGGTCAAGTGTGCCGACGGGGCCTGCTATGAAGAGATCCTGGCCATGCTGATAGAGGAACAGGAGATTTTTGATTATCTGCCGGAGGGAGAGAGCCAGATTGCCTATGCCCAGAATGAAAAACAGCTGTCACTTACATTTTGGGTGACAAATGAATAGAAGATGTGGTATACTACACAATATATGGTTATAGCTGCGGAACATATTAAGAGGAGGACTTTTTTATGGAGAAGGAAACGGGTAACAGTACAGTTCTGAAGGAAGAGGAAAAGGTGGGTATGGTGCAGATTGCCGACGACGTGGTGGCAATGATAGCATCCCTCGCCGCAACGGAGGTGGAAGGGGTCAGCTGTCTTGCGGGGAACATTACCAACGAAATGATCAGCAGGGTGGGGGTAAAGAAGCTGTCCAGGTCTGTGAGGGTGGCTGTGGATGCGCGTAAGGTAAAGGTGGACCTGGCCCTGATCATGGAGTATGGCTACGGGATTCCGGCTGCCTGCCATCAGGTGCAGGCCAAGGTGAAAGCCGCCATCGAAAATATGACAGGTCTTAACTGCAGTGATGTAAACATCCGAATCGCCGGGGTAAGGGTCAGGTAGAGAGATACAATGGGACGACATGAGCAGAGAGAACAGGTTTTCAGGCTTTTGTTCCAGGTGGAATTCCACAGGCCGGAAGAAATGCCGAGACAGATGAGATTGTTTCTGGAGGATAATGAGGAGATCCCATCCCAGAAGGATGCCGATTATATTGAGGAGCGGTGCGGCAGAATCCGGGAGAAGATACCGGAGATAGACAGGCTGATCGACGACAATACGGTGGGATGGGAGACCGCGCGTATGGGAAAGGCGGAACTGGCCGTCCTGCGCCTGGCTGTCTTTGAGATGCGCTTTGACGACGACATCCCCGCCGGGGTGGCCATTGACGAGGCGGTTGAAATAGCAAAGAAATACGGGCAGGAGAATTCCGGCGGTTTCGTCAACGCCATTCTGGCCAAGATTGTGAAATTAGATTAACGGCCTGTCCAACAGGCCGGGCAAAGCCAGGTGATTGAGATTCGGAATATATATACCGTAGGACAGTTGAATTCTTATATCAGGAATATGTTCACACAGGATTATCTGCTGCGGGGGCTCTTCGTCAGGGGCGAGGTGAGCAACTGTAAGTACCATTCCTCCGGACATATTTATTTTACGTTGAAGGATTCCAAAGGGACCATAGGCTGTGTTATGTTTGCGGGCAGCCGTGCAGGTCTCTCTTTTCGTATGTCCGAAGGCCAGCAGGTGGTGGCGGGCGGTTATGTGGATGTGTACGAGAGGGATGGAAAATACCAGTTCTATGCCAAAGAGATCGTACTGGACGGAAGCGGGCTCCTCTATGAGAAATTTGAACGGCTGAAGCGGGAACTGGAGGAACAGGGCATGTTTTCCCGGGAGTACAAGCAGCCGGTACCCAGGTTTATCCGGACGTTGGGAGTGGTCACGGCAGATACCGGGGCGGCTGTCAGGGACATTATCCAGGTGGCGGGCAGGAGGAATCCCTATGTGCAGATTATCCTGTATCCGGCCATTGTACAGGGGGCCGGGGCCGTACCCAGCATTGTAGAGGGAATCCATGCCCTGGAGGCCCTGGGCGTGGATGTGATGATCGTGGGCCGGGGCGGCGGTTCCATGGAAGACCTGTGGGCTTTTAACGAGCGGGAGGTGGCCCAGGCGGTGTTTGACTGTGCCGTCCCCGTGATATCCGCAGTGGGCCACGAGACGGATACCACCATTATCGACTTTGTGGCGGACCTGCGTGCGCCGACCCCATCCGCGGCGGCGGAACTGGCCGTCACGGATATCCGGGAGATTCTCGCGCAGTTCTCCGCTTACGGGGATGCCCTGGACCGGCGGATGAGGAATATCATAGAGGAGAAGCGCAGCCAGGCCGGGCACTGGAAACTGCGGCTGAAGATTGCCAGTCCGGAGTACAGGGTCAGCCAGAAGAAAATGGAGATGATCTCGGCGGAGGACAGGCTTCAGGAGCGGATGAGGTACCTTCTGGAGAGGAGAAGGCATGCCCTGGCCCTGTATGCCGGGCGGATGAAAGGGCTTTCGCCCCTGGAGAGACTCTGCGGCGGTTATTCCTATGTGGAGGACGAGGACGGGGGGAATGTCCGTTCCGTGGAGCAGGTCCACAGGGGACAGGCCCTGCGGATCGTGGTTTCGGACGGCGTAATCGGGGCGGAAGTGACGGAGTTAAAAGCGGGAAAACAGGGGATGGACGGGGAGGAATGAGCATATGGCCGGAAGGAAAAAGGAACCGGGCCTGGAGGAAAATTTTGCCAGGCTTGAGGAGATTATAGAGCGTCTGGAGGACGACGGGATCCCCCTGGAGGAGGCGTTCCGTGTTTACGGAGAAGGGATGACGGTGCTGAAAAAGTGCAGTGACCAGATCGACAGGGTGGAGAAACAGGTGCTGAAGCTGACGGCGGAAGGAAGGCTGGAGGAACTGGATCATGACGGAAGAGAAGAAGTTTGACAGGAAAGAGGAGTTTGACAGGGAGTTGGAGCGGGTGACGGCCATGGCGGAACAGGTGGTCCGCAGTCATCTTCCGAAGGCGCAGGGGGAGCAGGCGAAGGTCGTTGAGGCCATGAACTATTCTGTCACGGCAGGGGGAAAGCGGCTCCGCCCGGTGTTGATGTGGGAGACTTTCCGGATGTGCGGAGGCAGGGGGGAGGAGGTCATCGGCTGTTTTATGGCGGCCATCGAGATGATCCATACCTATTCCCTTGTGCACGACGACCTGCCGGCTATGGATAATGACCGGTACCGCAGGGGAGCGGAGACCACCTGGTATAAATACGGGGACGCCATGGGAATCCTGGCCGGGGACGGGCTGTTGAATTATGCCTTTGAGACCGCCCTGAAGGCCCTGGAATACTGTGTGGAAAAAGAAGACACCACGGACAGGGAAAAGCTCCTGCAGGTGGGAAGGGTGCAGCAGGCGCTTTCCGTCCTGGCGAAAAAAGCGGGCATCCATGGTATGATCGGGGGACAGGCCGTGGACATTGCGCAGGAGGAAAACAGCGGCAGGACTCCCGGGGAGGAGCAGCTTCTCTTCATCCACGAGCATAAAACCGCAGCCCTGATCCAGGCAGCCATGATGTCAGGGGCCATTCTGGCAGGGGCGTCCAGGGAGCAGACGGGGAAAATCGAAAAGTGCGCTTACAATGTGGGTATAGCCTTCCAGATCCAGGACGACATTCTGGATGTGGTGGGGGACAGCAGGGAACTGGGCAAGGCCACGGGAAGCGATGCCGAAAACCACAAGCATACCTATGTGGGCCTGAAGGGCCTGGAGCGGGCCAGGGAGGATGTGGAGACGCTGTCCCGGGAGGCGGCGGCGATTCTGGACGATTTTCCGGGGGAGCACGCATTTCTGAGGGAACTGGTCCTGCATTTGATTTACAGACGCAAATGATGTGGAAGGGTACGGGGGAGTGACGGGGGAGCCGGCAAAATCTCCCGCAAACTGTGACACAGCTGACGGAAAGCAGTTTTCAAATACGCTTCAGGAAAAACACATCGGAAAGGATATGGTTGGATTATGCTGCTGGAGACCATAGAACAGGCAAATGACATCAAAAAGATAAGGAAAGAGGAACTGAATATCCTGGCTCAGGAGATACGTGAATTCCTGATCAGGACCATCAGCGTCACCGGGGGGCATCTGGGTTCCAACCTGGGGGCCGTGGAACTGACCATGGCGCTACACCTGGCCCTGAACCTGCCGGAGGATAAGATCGTCTGGGATGTGGGTCACCAGTCCTATACCCATAAAATTCTCACCGGACGCAGGGAAGGTTTCGAATCTTTGCGCCAGTTTCACGGTCTCAGCGGTTTTCCCAAGAGAAAAGAAAGCGAATGCGATGTGTTTGACACGGGACACAGCTCCACCTCCATCTCGGCAGGGCTCGGTCTTGTGAAGGCACGGGACATCACCGGCGGAAAACACACTGTCATTTCCGTCATCGGGGACGGCTCCCTGACGGGGGGCATGGCTTATGAAGCCCTGAACAATGCCTCCAAGTTGGAGACCAATTTCATCATTATTCTCAACGACAACAACATGTCCATCTCCGAGAATGTGGGCGGCGTGTCCAAGTACCTGAACAACATCCGCACTGCCAGCAGCTATCTGGACCTGAAAAAAGGGATTTACAATGCCCTGCAGGGAACCAGGAGGGGGGACAGCGCCATCAGCCGGATCCGCAGGGCAAAGAGTAGTTTCAAGCAACTGGTGATCCCCGGCATGCTGTTTGAGGATATGGGAATCACGTATCTCGGGCCTGTGGACGGCCATGACATTCCGGCCATGGTGTCCGTGATCAACGACGCAAAGCGGGTGGAAGGCCCGGTGATGATCCATGTTCTGACCCAGAAGGGGCGGGGATACAGGCCTGCGGAGCGCCATCCGGCAAGGTTCCACGGGGCGGAGCCTTTTGACATTGAGACGGGGATTCCCTCCCATCCCAGGACCGTGGCCAATTACACGGACATTTTTTCCACGGTGATGTGCAAGCTGGGGCAGAGGGATGAAAGAATTGTGGCAATCACGGCGGCCATGCCGGACGGAACGGGACTGAAGCGTTTTCACAATATGTACCCGGAGCGTTTTTTTGACGTGGGCATAGCGGAGGAGCATGCCGTGACCTTTGCAGCGGGGCTGGCGGCGGGGGGCATGAAGCCCATTGTGGCGGTGTATTCCTCTTTTCTGCAGAGGGCCTACGACCAGATCCTGCATGACGTCTGTATTCAGAACCTGCCTGTGGTGTTTGCCATAGACAGGGCCGGGCTTGTGGGCAGCGACGGGGAGACACACCAGGGTATTTTTGACTATACTTACCTCACCGGGATTCCCAATATGCATGTATGCGCCCCCAAGAACAAATGGGAGCTGTCGGATATGATGAAATTTGCCGTGGGACTGGGGCGGCCCGTGGCGGTACGCTATCCCCGGGGGACGGCGTACATAGGACTGAAGGAGTACAGGGCCCCCATTGAATTGGGAAAGGCGGAATGGATTTACAGGGAACGGGAGATTGCCCTTTTTGCAGTGGGAAGCATGGTGAAGACCGGGGAGGCGGTAAGGGACAGCCTTAAGGAGAAGGGATTCGGGGTCAGCCTGGTGAACGCGCGTTTCGTAAAGCCCATCGACGAGGAAGCTGTGGGTGAGGCCTGCAGGGATCATGAGCTGATTGTCACCATGGAGGAGAACGTGGCCTGCGGGGGATACGGTGAAAAAGTGCTGGATTATATGAACCGCAGCGGATGCCGGAGCCGTGTGCTGAACATTGCCATTCCCGACGCCTACGTGGAACACGGGAATGTGGAACTGCTGAAACAGGAGATCGGCATTGACGCCGGAAGCATCGTGGAACGGATTTGTGAGGCTTGGGAAAAGAGATGAAGGAACGTTTGGATGTGATCCTGACAGCCCGGGGCCTGGCGGAATCCCGGGAGAAGGCCAAGGCCGTTATCATGTCCGGGAACGTCTATGTGGACGGGCAGAGGGAGGACAAGGCCGGGGCCATGTTCGACAGCGGCAAGTGTATCATAGAGGTCAGGGGAAACACGCTGAAATATGTGAGCAGGGGAGGCCTGAAACTGGAGAAGGCGCTGGATAAATGGCCAATCGCCCTGAAGGGAAAGGTCTGCATGGACATCGGCGCCTCCACGGGGGGGTTCACGGACTGCATGCTTCAAAACGGCGCCCAGAAGGTGTATGCGGTGGACGTGGGACACGGGCAGCTGGCCTGGAAGCTCCGGAATGACGAAAGGGTTGTCTGCATGGAACAGACCAATTTCCGGTACATGGTGAGGGAGGACATTCAGGATGACCTGGATTTTGCCAGTGTGGATGTGTCCTTTATCTCCCTGACCAAGATACTGATTCCTGCAAGGGAACTGCTGAAGGCAGGAGGGCAGATGGTATGCCTGATCAAGCCCCAGTTCGAGGCGGGCAGGGAGAAGGTGGGCAAGAAAGGCGTGGTGAGGGATTCCGGAACCCACAGGGAGGTGATAGCCAGAATCATTGACTATGCTGACCTGACAGGATTCCTGGTTCTGAATCTGGAATACTCCCCCATCAGGGGACCGGAGGGAAACATTGAGTATCTCCTGCACCTGGAGAAAAGGGAAGGTCTGGCGGAGGACGTCAGGAGCCTTACGGAACGTGAAGCGCAGGCCGCACTGAAGGCAGCCGCGGAGGAAGGAAGGGGGCTGTCCCGCAGTCCCGCATGGGAGGCAGCAGTCCGGAAGGTGACGGAGGAGGCGGCTCTTTCGGCCAGATAGCGGCAGGAGGGTTTATGAAGCATTTTCTGGTGTATACCAATCCATATAAAGACAGGGATCTGCTTATGACCAGGCGGATCTGCGATTTTCTGAAGCTGAAGGGACAACGGGTTACGGTAAGGGTGGCCGGGGAGGACCGCAGGGGGGAAGGCGGGACGGGAAGCCCTCCGCAAGAGGAAAGTCTCTCTAAAAGGGAAAATCTTTTGGAAGGGGAAATTTCTTCGGGAAGGGAAAGTTCTCTGGAGGGCATAAGTCACCCGGAGGGTGCAGGTTCCCCGGAGGGTGCAAGTCACCCGGAGGGTGACTTTATGATCGTCCTGGGGGGAGACGGCACCGTGCTGCAGGCGGCCAGGGAGGCCCTGCAGATTCCCATTATCGGCGTAAACCTGGGTACCCTGGGGTATATGACGGAGATTGAGCCTTCCGGCCTGGAGGAGGCCCTGGAGAGGCTTGTCGCAGGGGATTATATGCAGGAAAGCCGCATGATGCTTGAGGGACGGGTATATCTGAAGGCCGGCGGTATCCGGGAAGGATGGGCGCTGAACGACATCGTACTTTCGCGCAGCGGTTCCCTGCAGATCATCAAGTTCAATATCTACGTAAACGGACAGTTTTTGAATCACTACAATGCGGACGGGATGATAGTCACAACGCCCACCGGATCCACCGGCTATAATCTTTCCGCGGGGGGCCCGTTGGTGGAGCCGGGTGCGGAGCTGATCATGCTGACCCCCATCTGTCCCCATTCCCTGAACCAGAGGAGCATCATTCTCTCCTCCGGGGACATGATAGAAATCGGGATACCGCAGCCGCGGGAGGGCAGGGAACAAACAGTGGAGGTTAATTTCGACGGCGGCGAGATGGTTCCGCTGCGCACCGGCGACAAAATCTGCATCAGACGTTCGGAGAAGGTGACGCAGTTTATCAGGCTGAACCAGGTGAGTTTTCTGGAAGTCCTGCACAGGAAGATGGGCTGACTGGCAGGCGGCGGCACAGGATATAAAAAGGCATGGTGACAGTTGTGAAAAAGAGAAGACAGGGCAAGATCATTGAGATCATTCGGAAATATAATGTGGGTACCCAGGAGGAACTGGCGGACAGACTCCGGGAGGAGGGCTTTGCCGTGACACAGGCAACCGTTTCCCGGGACATCAGGGAGATGAAACTTTCCAAGATGCCGGCGGAGAACGGCGGACAGAAATACGTATTCCTGGAGCAGGGCAGCCGGATGGAGAACAAATATGTCCATGTGCTCAGGGAGGCGTTTATGGGGGCGGAGGCGGCCCAGAACATTCTCGTGGTGAGGACGGTGTCAGGCATGGCCATGGCGGTGGCCGCTGCACTGGACGCCCTGAGATTTCCGGAGATAGTGGGCTGCATAGCCGGGGACGATACGATTTTTGTGGCGGTGCATACCGTGGAGGAGTCGGAATCCCTGGCAGAGAAGGTACGGGTGACCATAGCAAGGGAAGAGGCTGTGGAGATATCCGGAAAGAAAGGGTAAAGAGGGCGGCATTACGGGACGGAGAAGGTACATTCTGGCAGTTTGCCGGGAAGGAGTAAGAAATGCTGCAGAGTTTGCATGTAAAAAATCTGGCTCTTATGGAAGAGACGGAAGTGGAATTCGGAAGGGGTTTAAACATTCTCACCGGTGAGACCGGCGCCGGTAAATCCCTGCTCATAGGGAGCGTCACACTGGCCCTGGGCGGAAAATTTGAGAAGGACATGCTGCGCAGGGGGGCGGAAAGTGCCCTTGTGGAACTGGTCTTTTCCAACGGCGACGAGAGGGTGCAGGGAAAGCTCCTGCAGCTGGAGTTGGAACCGGAAGAGGACGGGAGTGTCATTATAAGCCGGAAGATGCAGGTTGGGAAAAGTGTATATAAGATCAACGGGGAGACTGTAACCGCCAGGCAGGTGAAGGAACTGGCGGAGCTTCTCATCGACATTCACGGCCAGCATGAGCACCAGTCCCTTCTGAACAAGAAAAAGCATATGGAAATCCTGGATGCCTACTGCGGAGAGGAGTTTCTGGAGGCGGCCGGGGCGGTGGAGGCGGCCTATAAGGAGTGCAGGGAGATCCGCCGGGCACTGGAAGAGGAGGCCATGGACGAGGATACCAAGAACCGGGAGCAGGCCCTGGCTGAGTTCGAGCTGCAGGAGATTGAAGAGGCGAAGCTTACGCCGGGTGAGGACGAAGAACTGGAGAAACGCTACCGCCTGATGGTGAACGGCAAGAGAATCATTGAAAACCTGACAGAAAGTTATCAGTATACAGGCAGCGACTTTGAGGGCGGCGCAGGGATTTCGCTGAGCAGGGCTCTGCGGGCACTGGGCGGCGTATCTTCCCTGGATGAGCGCCTGGAGGCGCTGCAGGGGCAGCTTTCCGAGATCGACAGCCTCCTGGCTGACTATAACCGGGACCTGGCGGAGTACATGGCTGACATGGAATTTGACAGCGGGGATTTCGCGGCGGTGGAAGAGAGGCTGAACCAGCTGAACCGCCTGAAAGATAAATACGGCCAGACCCTGGAAGCGGTGATTGCCTATGGGAAGGAACGTGCCCGCTTCCTGGAGAAAATCAGTGATTACGACGTTTATATGCAGCAGCTGGAAGAAAAACTGTCGGTATCCAGGGAGAAGTTGGAGGCGGCGTGCGAAGTGTTGTCCGGTATCCGCAGGAAAAATGCGGAAGCGCTCACAAAACAGCTGAAGGAGGCGCTGGTGCACCTGAATTTCCTGACCGTGGAATTCGAGATTGCGGTCCGCCGGGCTTCCGGCATCACGGCAAAAGGATGGGATGATGTGGAATTCCTGATTTCCACCAATCCGGGGGAGGCGTGCAGGCCCCTGGGACAGGTTGCAAGCGGGGGCGAGCTTTCCCGCGTCATGCTTGCCATCAAGACGGTGCTGGCCGGGCGGGACTCCATTGATACGCTGATATTTGACGAAATTGACACCGGCATCAGCGGCAGGACGGCATGGCGGGTTTCCGAACAGCTGGACACGGTGGCACATGCCCACCAGGTGCTCTGCATCACCCACCTGCCCCAGATCGCGGCCATGGCGGACCGGCATTTTGTGATCGAGAAAAGCAGCAGTTCCGACAGCACCATCACGGACATCCGTGTGCTTGGGGAGGAGGAAAGCCTTGGGGAACTGGCCAGACTGCTTGGAAGCGATTCCCTGACGGAAGCCGCCCTGTCCAACGCCAGGGAAATGCGTGTCCAGGCAGGCGCCCATAAAGAAAAATTATTATGATTCCCAAAATCACGGAATGAAAATCTAAAATATTCACATACTATTGAGAGAAAAAATGACAGGTGAACTTTGTCAGCGGTTAGGGAGTATGTGGATATGGGATGGCTCAGGAACAGCGTAATCGGCAGGAAACGGATCCGGGAGAAAAGAAAGGACAGGCAGTATATAGAATCGGAACCTGCACAGGAAACAGGGCTGAAGGCCCAGGCAGGAAGCGAGATGGTGATTCTGCTGCAGAACTGGAAAAGCAGGATCCGGCGGTACAAGGTTTACCGGGCGCTCCTGTGCATGACGCTTGCAGTCAGCTGTACGGCCCTGGCGGGTACGCTTTATTATTATGTGGACAGCAGCATTCCTTCGGTGATCAATATCCGGGCCGGGGAGGCCCAGTCCCTGAATCTGGGGGTTCCTGCCAGGGGGGAGATCGTCAGCGCCAGTGAACAGGGTGTCAGCAATATACCCAAGGGGGCCGTGGACATTGACCTGAGCAGGACCATCACCCTGAAAGGGGCCATGGAATCAAGCTACCGCATGCAGGTAAAGCTGTTCGGTTTCCTGAATTTCAAGGATGTCAATATCCAGGTGATCGAGGATCAGGAGCTGATTCCGGTGGGAGCGCCGGTGGGAATTTATGTCAAAACCGACGGCGTGCTTGTAGTGGGAACAGGTGAGTTTCAGGGAGGGGACGGAGTTACCTATTCCCCGGGCAAATATATTCTTAAATCCGGAGATTATGTCCGAAGTGTCAACGGCACGCCGGTAAATCAGAAGGACGAGTTTATCCGGTTGGTGGAGGAAAGCGGCGGCAGTGAGATCCTGATGGAAATAGAACGGGAGGGGGAGCTGACGCAGGTGGAAGTCACCCCTGTGAAGAACGCTTCCGGGGAGTATAAGATAGGTGTGTGGGTGCGCGACAATGCCCAGGGAGTGGGTACCATGACCTACATTGACTCCAGGGGGAATTTCGGGGCGCTGGGCCATGGAATAACGGATGTGGACACCAGCACCCTGATGCACATGGAAGGCGGCACCCTGTACCGCACGGACATTGTGGATATCCAGAAAGGAAGCGCCGGCAATCCGGGGGAGATGACGGGGATGATCATCTATTCCAATGACCGTATTCTGGGAGAAATCACGGACAACAGCGCCCGGGGAATTTTCGGCACCTGTAATCAGAAGGCGTTGGAGATGGGGGCAAGGGAGCCCCTTCCCATCGGACTGAAGCAGGAGATCGAAAAGGGGACGGCGCAGATTCTCTGTACCGTGGACGGTTACACGAGGTATTATGATGTGGAGATTACGGCGGTGCACCTGGATCACGACAATGTGAACCGGGGCATCGAGCTGACAGTGACGGACCCGGATCTGTTGGCGGTGACCGGGGGGATTGTGCAGGGGATGAGCGGGAGTCCTATCGTGCAGAATGGGAAGTTCATCGGGGCCGTGACCCATGTGCTGGTGCAGGATTCCCGGAAGGGGTATGGGATTTTTATTGAGAATATGCTGGAGCATTGAGAAAGGGCGATAGAGATGAAAAAGAAGAGCGGAGCTTTGGTAGGCTTGCTTGCCGGAGACTCGCTCTTTTTTGCTCTGTGATTACAGTGTGGACAGATTCGCTATTTTTGGGGAACGTAAACTGAAATATAAATTTACGAAAGGGTTGCCGAAAAGAACGATACTATATCGGATAGATGAATTTGAGAAAAGGATTCAGGCAGAAAAAAAGGAAAAGAACAAAGGGGAAATCTTCAGACGCTGATAAATCTGTGGAGCAAAGAGTTTTTCCGAAAGAGCTACATAGATATCATAGTTCCATTAGAAGGAAAAGACCCTGACCAAATCTTTAAAAAGGGAAAAGATGCAAAGAGGGTAAAATATCTTCCCTTTGAGTATTTAGTACGTTCCAATATATCGGATGCAGAAATGGACAAGGAGGGATAGATACAAAGAAACGATTTGAAAGCCTGGGGCCGGAAGAAAGAATCATATGCTTGAGTAAAATAAACCATTGGTTGCCGGAGGTTTACTGGCAAGAGATTTTGGATGTCTATACGGTAGTACTGGACGATTACTTTGTCCAGATAATCAGCGCTTTTGTGGGAACTCGGGGTACAGAAAATTCAAAGGCTGCAAAGGTTTTAATGGTTCCTTCAGCCAGAACAGGATCCTACCAGTTTCAGACAGCTTTGCAGATAGCCCGCACAAGTTATGAGAGGGAGGCTTTGCCACTGGACGAGCTAAGCTGGGATCGGATTCAAGCCTGTGCAGATGCCTTTTTCACATATTTCGAGGAGATTCTCCGGGAAGGGAATACTTTAAGGATTCCTTTGTTAACTATGCGCTTACCCAAAAAACTCGGCGAAGAGCGGATGAAGTCTATTTATGTCCATGAGCGGCTGATTCTTCAGCAATATGTTTTAAATGTCGCATTTGCCAACGGCAGTGGCGGCAGGATTGTATTCGGCGTGGAAAATGGGATGCTGAAAGTAGTTGGAGTCAATCAGGAGAATGTTTTTACCCTTATGGACGGGATTACTTCAGCGATTTGCGACAGTTGTACACCAATGATTACCCCTATTGTGATGCTGGCTTCCATTGAGGAAAAAGTGGTGATTGTGGTGAACATAATGCAGGGAGGCCAACGCCCGTATTAACTTACCTCAATAGAATGGAAAAAACCGGAAGGCATATGCAGACTGCATATACCTTCCGGGGATGGACAGAATGTCCGAGGCGGATTTTTTGCCAGATGTGGTTTATTGCACACGATCATTCCAGTTCGATTTTTCCATGCTTATTTTCGTAGTCAGCTACTTGTTTTTTCATCAGGATTTCCAATTCCCGATTGGCGGAACGGGCATTATATTCTGCCACGTAGCGAAACTTCTTCAGCAGTTCGCTGTCAACTCTCAGCGTAAATTTGGATACATTTGACTGCATATGCCTTCTCCTTGGTATTGCGATCACTTTGGGTTAATAATTTCCATCCTTATTATAGTGTCAAAAAAATGGAGAATTATTTATTGACGGCTGCACGACGGCACGATATAATGAGATGGCAGGAGTCCGGTGTGGGAGTCGGCTTGAAAATCAGTGAATACCCGTGTTCCGGCAGTCTATGGGAAAGAAGGCAGGGAAGTGCCGGGCAGGTGCAGGACAGAGCGCATTTTCAAAAAAAGCTTGACTTGGAGGAAAATATTTGATACAGTAAAAGTATCGAAAGACTGATGTAGTCAGAAAATCTTTGTATCTTGGACTGAAAGGTTGTCTGGGCGGTTGTCTGCAGTATATTCCACAGAATATGATTGGAGAAGAATTTTATGTTTATGCCGTGCTAAAATAATTTTCAGGACAATAGAAAATCCAGTTTGCGAGTTTTCCATTGTCCTGTTTGATGGGTAGATTCCGTTTTCTATTTCCGCATGGCAGCACGTTTCCGCAGAGTGGGATCCAGGATTTTTTTGCGGATGCGCAGATGGGTGGGAGTGACTTCCAGCAGTTCATCCGTATCGATGAAATCCAGCGCCTGTTCCATGGAGAGGATTTTGGGCGGAACGAGGCGCAGGGCCTCATCCGCGCCGGAGGAGCGTGTGTTTGTGAGCTGCTTTTTCTTGCACACGTTTACCTCGATGTCCTCGCTCCTGCCCGTCTGGCCAACCACCATTCCGGCATATACCTTTTCGCCGGGACTGATAAACAGCGTACCCCGCTCCTGGGCATTGAACAGACCGTAGGTGATAGCTTCCCCTGCCTCGAAGGCGATCAGGGATCCCTGCCTGCGGTACTGGATATCTCCCTTATAGGGGGCATAACCGTCAAAAATGGTATTCATGATGCCGTTCCCTTTCGTGTCGGTGAGAAAATCGCCCCTGTAGCCGATGAGGCCCCTTGCGGGAATGGAGAACTCCAGGCGGGTATAGGTGCCGCCGGAAATGCTGCCCATATTCCGCAGCTCGCCCTTGCGTTGGCCCAGCTTTTCGATGACTACGCCTGCGAATTCATTTGGCACGTCAATGTAGGCAAGTTCCATGGGCTCGGTGCGCCGACCTGCTTCGTCCGTGTGGAATAGAACTTCAGCCTTACTGACCGCGAATTCGTAACCTTCCCGGCGCATGGTTTCGATCAGGACGGACAGGTGGAGTTCTCCCCGGCCGGAGACCTTGAAGCATTCCGTGGTGTCCGTCTCCTCTACCCGGAGGGATACGTCAGTGTTCAGCTCCCGGAAGAGCCGGTCCCGGATGTGGCGGCTGGTGACATATTTTCCCTCCAGTCCTGCCAGGGGGGAGTCGTTTACCATGAACTGCATGGCAATGGTGGGCTCGCTGATTTTCTGGAAGGGAATGGGGGAGATGGCGTCCGGGGAGCAGAGCGTGTCGCCGATGTGAATATCAGCGATTCCCGAGATGGCCACGATGGAGCCAACCCCTGCTTCTTTTACATCCACCTTACTGAGGCCGTCAAACTCATACAGTTTGCTGACCTTGACTTTTACATGCTTGTCAGGGTCATGATGGTTGCAGATGACGACTTCCTGATTTACCCGGATGACGCCGTTGTCCACCTTGCCGATGCCGATGCGTCCCACATACTCATTGTAGTCAATGGTACTGATCAGCACCTGGGTTCCGGATTCCATATCCCCTTCCGGGGCAGGAATATAATTTACAATGGTTTCAAACAGCGGTTCCATGCTGATGCCGGGCGCGGCACTGTCCGCAGAGGCGATCCCGGTTTTGGCGGAGGCATAGATAAAAGGGCAGTCCAGCTGGGCATCATCCGCGTCCAGCTCCAGAAAAAGTTCCAGAACCTCGTCCACTACCTCGTCAGGCCTTGCCTCCGGGCGGTCGATCTTGTTGACGCATACAATGACGGGGAGTTTCAGCTCCAGGGCTTTTTTCAGTACGAATTTGGTCTGGGGCATGGGGCCTTCAAAGGCATCCACTACCAGGATGACGCCGTTTACCATTTTCAGGACACGCTCCACTTCGCCTCCGAAATCGGCGTGTCCGGGAGTGTCCACGATGTTGATCTTTGTGTTTTTGTACATTACGGCAGTGTTTTTGGACAGGATGGTGATACCGCGCTCGCGTTCAATGTCGTTGGAATCCATGATTCTCTCCGCTACGGCCTGCCCTTCGCGGAATACGCCGCTCTGCTTCAGCAGTTCATCCACCAGGGTGGTTTTGCCATGGTCTACATGGGCAATGATGGCTACGTTCCGTACATCTTCTCTTTTTTGCTTCATAATTTTGACCTCAATACCTTGTATTCTTGCATGCTTGTCGATAATTGCCTGTTGCTGTCGATGAATTGTCTGGCTATCGGCTCAAACTGTTATAGTATAGCACCATTTCCTTTCAGGTGCAAGGTTTATTGAGTGTTAAAGCTTCCTTTTTACGACCGGATATTCTTTAATCCGTGCACATATTAACAAAATCTGATGCAATTGTCGAAATTCGCGACGAAAAGTTGTACTAAAATGACAATATCTATTGTATAAATAGTAATATCATCCGAAAGGAATAGCAGGATTATGTGGCTGTTCTCAAGGATGCTGCGGGAAAAAGTCTTAAAACAAGAAGGGAGAACGTCAATGACAGATAAGGTAATTGAAAACAATCAGGTAACAATTATGGGGGAAATCGTAAGCGGCTTCAGCTACAGTCATGAGATTTTCGGAGAGGGCTTCTACATGATGGATGTCAGGTGCAAGCGTCTCAGCGACAGCTATGACACGATTCCCATCATGGTATCGGAGAGGCTGATGGATGTAAATGCGGACTGTACGGGAGAACTGGTTTGCGTGAATGGCCAGTTCCGTTCTTACAACCGCCATGAAGAGCGTAAGAACAGGCTTGTGCTTTCTGTTTTTGCCAGGGAGCTGTGTTTTATAGATGAGATGGAGGAAAGCTCCAAGACAAACCAGATCTTTCTGGACGGCTTTATATGCAAGGAACCGATTTACAGGAAGACGCCTTTGGGAAGGGAGATCGCTGACCTGCTGCTCGCCGTGAACCGTCCTTATGGAAAATCCGATTACATACCTTGTATCTGTTGGGGGAGAAATGCCCGTTACGCCAGCAATTTTAAGGTTGGAGAGCGCTGTGCGGTATGGGGAAGGATACAGAGCAGGGAATACATGAAGAAACTGGACGAGGAGAATGTGGAAAGAAGGGTGGCTTTTGAAGTGTCGGTAAGTAAGCTGGAACTGACCGATGAAGAGATGGCTTAAAAGAGTGACAGGGTTTATTCATAATTTGTTAACCGGAAAAGCATTTGCCAAATACAGGAAAGTGTGGTATTCTAAGTGCATGGTTTTTAAGCAAACATGCCTTGGGCGGCTGCACTTGAGGGCTGGCGGAAGGCAGCGTTTTCCTTAAGGGTGAAATGGGGTGCGGTATGGCAAAAGGACTGGTATACATATATGCCGGGGACGGCCGGGGGAAATCACCGGCGGCTCTGGGCAGGGCTCTGCAGGCTGCAATGGAAGGAAAAAATGTGGTTATCATCCAGTTTTTAAAGGGAAGCAGTGCGGGAAATTCTGATTTTCTCCGCAGGATGGAACCCGAGATTAAGCTTTTTGTCTTTGAAAAATCGGACGAGAGCTACAATGAGCTCTCAGAGAAGAAAAAGCAGGAGGAGATTGCCAACATCAGGAACGGCATGAACTTTGCCAGAAAGGTTCTGGCTACAAGGGAGTGCGATCTGCTGATTCTGGACGAAGTGCTCAAGCTGACGGAGATAGGAATTGTTCCTGTGGAGGGGCTGAAGGAGCTGTTGGAATGCAGGGGCGACACAGACATCATTCTGACAGGCGTGCGGCTCAGCGATGAGATCTGCATCCTGGCGGATGAAGTTTCGAAGATTGAAACCGTAAAATTCAGGGTTTGGGAATAAACCCGTTGACAGCATCCCGGTAAAATGTTATGATTCTGGTATACATAATGCTGAGGAGATGAGGCTGCGTTTTTCTGGAGTACTTTTTGATGCAACAAAGTGCACGGGATGAAAAAGGAAAGAGAAATACGTATTCGCCGGCACTTTTGTGCCGGCGATGTTTGTATAACGGGTTCTTTTGCTGTAAAAAGCCGCATTTTTTATTGAAATGGAGGAAAAAAGATGTCAATATTCAAGGGTTCGGGCGTAGCTGTTGTTACACCCATGTGTGACAACGGGGAAGTAAATTATGAACAGTTTGCAAAGCTGCTGGAGTTCCAGATTACAAACGGGACGGATGCCATCATAGTCTGCGGCACCACCGGAGAGTCCTCCACACTGACCCATGAGGAGCACCTGGAAGTGATCAGGTATTGTGTGGAGACCGTTGCGGGAAGGATCCCCGTTGTCGCGGGAACCGGCTCAAACTGCACGGAGACCGCGGTCTATCTTTCCCAGGAAGCGGAGAAGGCCGGAGCGGACGGGCTGCTTCTTGTGAGTCCCTATTACAATAAGGCAACCCAGAACGGTCTGTACGCGCATTTCAGGATGGTTGCCGATTCGGTGAAGCTTCCGATTCTCCTGTACAATGTACCCGGCCGGACGGGCTGCAATATTGCGCCGGAAACCGTGGTGCGTCTGTGCAGGGATGTGGAAAATATCGTGGGCGTGAAGGAAGCGAGCAACAATATCAGCCAGATTGCCCATCTTGCCGCCATCTCAGATGGAAAGGTGGACATTTATTCCGGCAATGATGACCAGATCGTGCCTATTCTGTCCCTGGGGGGCAAGGGTGTCATTTCCGTGCTGGCCAACGTGGCGCCGCGCCAGACCCATGAAATCTGTCAGAAGTTTTTTGACGGCGACGCGGAGGGCAGCTGTAAGTGCCAGCTGGATGCCATGGAGCTGTGCAATGCGCTGTTCTGTGAAGTGAATCCCATTCCCGTAAAGAAAGCCCTGGAGATGATGGGGCTGTGCAACGGGGCTTTGAGAATGCCCCTGACCAGAATGGAGCCGGCAAATGCGGCACGCCTGGAGAAGGCAATGAAGACTTACGGACTGCTGTGAGAACGGCAGGGATAAAACCGGTGGTGGACAGGAACTATAATACAGTGATATTACTTGCACTGAGGAGCGGAAGCGGGAGGAAATATGGTTAGAATTATTTTACGGGGCTGTAACGGAAGAATGGGCCGTGTTATCAGCGGGCTGCTGAAGGAAGACAAGGAGGCGCGTCTGGTGGCGGGCGTGGACCTGGTGGATGACGGGCAGAATTCCTATCCCGTTTACAGGGACATACGGGACTGTGACGTGGAGGCCGACTGCCTGATTGATTTTTCATCCGCCGTGGCATGGGACGACATGCTGGATTACTGTGTGGAAAAGAAGCTGCCCTGTGTGCTGTGTACCACGGGGCTCAGCGAGGCGCAGCTTGAAAAGATCGATAAAGCTTCCGGAAGCATCGCGGTTCTGAGATCTGCCAATATGTCCATGGGGATCAACCTGCTGATGAAGATGCTGAAAGATGCCGCAGGAGTCCTGGCGCCTGCAGGTTTCGACATGGAAATCGTGGAGAAGCACCATAACCAGAAGGTGGATGCCCCCAGCGGTACGGCGCTGGCCCTGGCGGATTCCATCAATGGGAAACTGGGAAACAGTTATTCCTATGTATATGACAGAAGCGGCCGGAGGGAGAAAAGGCCGGAAAAGGAGATTGGAATCAGTGCGGTCCGGGGCGGCAGCATTGTGGGGGAACACGAGATAATCTTTGCAGGGGTGGATGAGGTGGTCACGTTTTCCCATACGGCATATTCCAGGGCCGTCTTTGGAAAGGGTGCGGTGCAGGCCGCCAAGTACCTGGCCGGGAAGCCGGCAGGAAAATACGACATGGGTGATGTGATCGACGGGACCATGTAAGGCGGCAGGACGTTTTAGACAGCGGGAAGTACCGGAAGCCATATGGAGGTAGGATGGACGAGAAAGACAATAAGGTATTGAGGGTGCTGGCAAGGGAGTACCGCAACAGTGCCTCTGCGGCCACGGAGATTATCAATCTGCAGTCAATCATGAATCTGCCCAAGGGAACGGAGCATTTTCTGACGGATATCCATGGGGAGTATGAGCAGTTTAACCATGTGCTGAAAAACGGCTCAGGATCCGTCCGCAAGAAAATAGACGAGGAATTCGGCAATACCATCAGCAGCAGGGATAAAAAGAGTCTGGCCACGCTGATCTATTATCCGGAGGAAAAACTGGAGATTGTGGAGAGGGAGGAAGAAAACCTGGAGGACTGGTATACCATTTCCCTGCACAGACTGGTCCAGATGATCAAGAGGGTGTCTTCGAAATATACCCGGTCCAAGGTGCGCAAGGCCCTGCCGAAAGATTTTGCCTATGTTATTGAAGAGCTGATCACGGAGAAGGAGGAGATTCATGACAAGGAGGCATATTACAATGAGATCATCCGCACCATTATCCGTATCGGACGGGCTCCGCAGTTTATAATCGCGCTGAGCCAGCTTATACAGTGCCTGGTTATAGACCATCTCCATATTGTAGGGGACATATATGACCGGGGGCCGGGTCCCCATATTATCATGGATACGCTGTGCGCCTACCATTCCGTGGATGTACAGTGGGGGAACCATGATATTCTGTGGATGGGGGCAGCCGGCGGACAGACGGCGTGCATTGCAAACGTGATCCGGATAGCGGCCAGATATGGGAATCTGGGGACCCTGGAGGACGGATACGGCATAAATCTGCTTCCCCTCGCCACCTTTGCCATAGAGACCTATGAAAAGTCTGACTGTCAGCGTTTTGCCATTCGCTTTAACACGGATTACAATACAAAGGACCTGAGCCTTGACACGAAAATGCATAAAGCCATGGCAGTGATCCAGTTGAAGCTGGAGGGACAGCTGATTCAGCGGCATCCGGAGTTTCATATGGAGGACAGGCTGCTCCTGGACAGGATAGACTATGAAAAGGGGACGGTCCGCATTGGGGATGAAGAGTACAATATGATGGACATGGATTTTCCCACCATAGATCCCGGAGACCCCTACGCCCTTACCGCGGAGGAGGCTAAAGTCATGGAACGGCTGCGGCTTGCCTTTGTAAAATGTGAAAAACTGCAGCGGCATGTTCGTTTTCTCTATGCAAAGGGGGGACTGTATAAAATATACAACGGGAACCTGCTGTACCATGGCTGTGTCCCCATGAATCAGGACGGCAGTTTCATGGGGGTTGAGATCTGCGGACAGCGTTATTACGGTAAGGCCCTTTACGATATTCTGGAATATTATGCCAGAAGGGGTTACTATGCCAAGGACGGCACAGAACGCACCGCAGGACAGGACATCATGTGGTATATCTGGAACGGCCCCGGCTCCCCTGTGTTCGGCAAGGAAAAAATGACCACTTTTGAGAGGTATTTTATAGAGGAAAAAAATACCCACGAGGAGAAGAAGAACAGTTATTATAACCTGTTGGAGAAAGAGGAGACTGTTGACCAGATTCTGAAAGAATTCGGCCTGGACACAAGGGATGCCCATATTGTAAACGGACATGTGCCGGTAGAACAGATTCACGGGGAATCGCCCGTCAAATGCGGGGGGCGGCTGCTTGTGATCGACGGCGGATTTGCGAAGGCATACCAGAAAAAGACGGGAATTGCGGGTTATACCCTTGTCTGTAACTCAAGGGGCATGCTTCTGGCGGCGCACGAGCCCTTTGAATCGGCCCAGGCGGCCATCTTAAACGAATCGGATATGTTTTCCCATTCCGTGGAGGTGGAAAACTTTGCATACAGGAAGATGGTGGCTGATACGGATGTAGGGCAGGAAATCCGGGAAAGAATATATTATCTGGAGGAATTGCTGGAAGCATACAGGAACGGCACGATTATGGAGGAAGAATGAGACGTTTCTGTATGAAAGTATCAGGCGCAGACCCGTGTCAAAGCGGGGAACATGCCGGTTCCCGTAGGACAGTAGGTTTCTGCGCCTGATGGGGATAACTGGTATCAGTGTTGCCGGTTTGCCCGGACGGCTTACGGGGCTAAGGTACTGCCGGCATTATTGCCGATGCTGCTGCCGTTCATTCCAATGGTTCTTCCGGTGCCGGTTCCCGTGGTACTGCCGGTACCGGAGCCTGTATTGCCTGAGCTGCCAGTACCTGTAGTGGTGCTGCCTGCACTGCCGGCGTCTGTGGTGCTGCCGCTGCCCGCACTGTTAGTGCCTGTGGTGCTGCTGCCCGTAGTGCCATTGCCTGTGGTGCTGCCGTTGGAACTGCTGTTTGTACTGCCTGTATCGCTGCCGTCGGAACCGTTGTTCATTCCGCCGTTGTCGGTTCCGTTAGTCACACTGTTGACATTGTCGTTGCCGTTTCCGGTGATATCATCGGTTAAATCTCCGATGCCGTCAGCAACGTCATCCACTACGTTTGTGAGGGAGCCGCCGGAATTGGCTCCGCTGTTATTCCCTGAGTCTGAACCTGCGGTACTGTTACCCTCAGTACTGTTTCCGGCCATGCTGTCAGAACTGTTATTATTATTTTTGGCGCTGTTTGAGCAGGCAGTTGCCATACAGACAAAGGCAAGTACCAGACCCAGTGCCAGAAGCCTTTTTGCTCCAGATGGTCCTTTTTTCTTTTTCATACGCTCCTCCATTCTGAATCATAAATTTGAAAACCAGTCCCTGGCGCCCTGTACAATCGGCAAATCCGGAACCGGATGTGCACACAGGAAGGGGAAGCGGGACTGATCTGCCCATAGTATGTGACATGTCGGCAAAAATATTCACAAAAATTAAAATGAAAAGAGGAAAAAAATGGAATTCAGGCCCTGCATTGACATACATAACGGAAAAGTAAAACAGATCATAGGGGCAAGCCTCCAGGACAGGGGGGACACGGCCGAAGAGAATTTTGTGGCAGGACAGGATGCCGCTTATTATGCAGGTCTCTACCGGGAGGCCGGCATCAGGGGAGGACATGTGGTACTGCTGAACCAGGCGGACAGCAGATACTATGAGGAGTCCAGGCGGCAGGCGTTTTCTGCCCTGAGGGCATATCCCGGCGGACTGCAGGCAGGGGGAGGGATAAACCCGGAAAATGCGGCAGACTTTCTGGAGGCCGGGGCATCCCATGTGATTGTTACATCCTATGTGTTCCGGGACGGGAAGATCTGTTATGACAGGCTGCAGGAAATGGTAAATGCAGTAGGGCATCACAGACTGGTGCTGGACTTAAGCTGTATAAAGGTGGAAGAGTCTTACCGCGTGGTGACGGACCGGTGGCAGAAACTGACAGATGAAAACATGGGGGAAGCCCTGCTTGACAGACTGTCTGCCTTCTGTGCGGAGTTTCTGGTCCATGCAGTGGATGTGGAGGGAAGGGCGGAAGGAATCGAAAAGGAACTGGCCGGGCTTCTGGGAAACTGGGAGGGACTGCCGGTAACTTATGCGGGGGGTGTCCACAGTTACGGGGATCTGGAGCAGCTCCATGTCCTGGGCCGAAACCGCCTGAATGTTACAATCGGAAGCGCTTTGGATTTGTTCGGCGGAAATCTCTCATGGAAAAGGGTGTCCGAAATCTGTCGAAAATGGTCAGAATGCACAATAAAATAATGTGAAATCTGCGTGTAGACATGGATTAGGAATTGTTTTTTGTGTAAATCTTATAAAAAATTCGGATTATCGTTGCTATGAAAGCATGTTTATGGTAAAATGACCTTATTCCGGAGGTGAGTTTTATGGGACGTAACAGACATAAGCGTAAGAATAACCATGTGGTAATCGTTACATCTGATACTACAGATTCCAGAATGAAGCAGTTTCGTATCCGGCCCTGGTTTTTGCAGACAGTTATAGTAGTACTGTGTATTATCATCGGCACCCTGATTGGCTATTTTATTTATGAAAAAGACATCTGGGCTGCGGAGCTGGAGAAGAATACGGTCCGGAATGAGACCATGGACATTCTGGAACAGGAAAAAGCGCATCTAGAGGGCCAGGTTGCTGAGCTGAACGGGGAGATAGCGGGGCTGAACGAAGAGATATCGGGATTAAATGAACAAGTACGGATTCTCAGCGAAACCGTTTCGCAGCAGGTGGAGACGGAAGAGGAGCTGTCCGGACAGCTGGAGAAGCGCTGCATACCGACCAGGCTTCCCCTGTCTGAGAGGGCTACAATGGAGAACGTGACGGAGGATCTCACATGTGTCTTTACGGCGGCCAAAGGTTCCCTGGTGGTGGCTACGGCTGACGGAACCGTTACCATCATCACGGACGATCCTGAGTACGGGCATAATGTCTGGGTAGACCATGGAAACGGCTACACCACCATATACAGGAACCAGGGGGAAGTCAAGGTGAAACAGGGAGAAACAGTGACCCAGGGAACCACGCTGTACGTGATCAGCGATGAAAGCAGCAAACTGGGTTATCAGATGATGCAGGACGGAGGATACGTTAATCCTATGGATCTGTTGGAAATCAGCGGCTGAAAAACCGCTTTTTGCAAGACGGCTGTAAGCCAGAAGCACAGCATAAAACGGAGGTATTAGGCAATGATGAACAAAAAGGAAACACCGATATCAACGATTATCGGAATGGGAGCGGAATGTAATGGTGACTTTGTGTCCGGCGGGGCAATCCGGATCGACGGCACAGTGAACGGCAACGTTACGGGACCGGAAGTTGTGATCCTGGGGGCTTCAGGATGCATTAACGGAGACATCAGCGCCCAGAGAGTGATTATCGGCGGTGAGGTATATGGGAATCTGAATGTACCCGAGAAAGTGGAGCTGACTTCCACGGCCAGGGTGATCGGCGACATTACCACGGGCGGCCTTGTGATCGATGAGAAGGCCGTGTTCCAGGGAAGGTGCGATATGAATCAGGATGCCGGCAAGAAACCGAAGCCAAACAACAAGGCAGTGAAAGCCATGAAGAAATCTGCGAAATCTGCCATTGTGGAGGCGTTGAAGGAAGTGGAAGAGGGGGCTGCGGAAGGAAGCGCCACCGAACAGAAGACGGCCACAGGGACAGAAGAATAAAGACAGTAGTACATACAAAAAAGCGCCTGGATGTGACATCAGAAAATCTCTTCGGGCGCTACTTTTTTACATTATTTAGGAAGGTTCGTCGCCAGACGGACACGGAATCAGCAGGGTGTCGGAGGGGCGTTGTCATTCATACGCTGAAATACTATATCATAGCCGTCGTTCCCATAGTGGAGGGATCTGTTTACACGGCTGATGGTGGCGGTTGAGGCACCGGTTTTCTCGGCAATTTCAAGGTAGGTGCAGTGCTTTTTCAACATGGCAGCCACTTCAAACCGCTGTGATATGGAAAGCAGTTCATTGACGGTACATAAATCTTCAAAGAAGTCATAGCACTCATCGCGGTTCTGCAGGCAGAGTACTGCATCGAACAGGAAATCCACAGCAGGGGTTTTCACGTTTTTGTTCATGGGAAAATACCTCGCGTTTTCTTATTGTTGTTATTGTGTATCATTTTACCATATTAAAGTTGTAAAGTAAAGATGGCTGTAAAAATAAAAAAGCAGGAAAATTTGAAAGTAGGTGTTGTCATGTAGTATTGAATACTATATAATAGAGTTACTATATTTTGCGTATATCCAGTATTTACGGTTTTAAGGGACAGCGGCCCCTGGGGCGGCGACCAGGAAGAGGAAGATGACGTATGACGATAGATAACAATGATTTACTGAACAGCATCCTGGAGAGTCTGGACAGGGTGCAGTACATCAGTCCGGAGGATATTCCTGACATTGACCTGTACATGGATCAGATCACCACATTTATGGACAGCAGGCTGCATTCGTCTGCCAGGAATCCCGGGGAGGACAAGATCCTGACCAAGACAATGATCAATAATTATGCCAAGAACGACCTGCTGCCCCCGCCCCTGAAGAAGAAATATTCCAAGGAGCATGTGCTTCTTCTGATTTTTATTTATTATTACAAGGGGATTCTGTCCATCCATGATATACAGACCCTTCTTGGGCCGATTACGGAACGGTTTTTCCACAATGGGGAGAAATTCAACCTGGAAAGCGTTTACAGGGAAGCTTTTACCATGGAGGAGAGGACCATGCAGGCCCTGAAAGTGGATGTACGGGAAAAGTACGAGGCCGCCCAGAAAACTTTTCAGGATGCCCCGGAGGAAGACGCCGATTTTCTGCGGAAGTTTGCCTTTGTCTGTGCCCTGAGCTTTGACGTGTACCTGAAAAAACTGATGATAGAGAAGATTATCGACGAAATGAACCAGGCCAGAAAGCCGGAGGGAAAGAAGAAAGAGCAAAAAAAGGAACAAAAGTAAGACCTTTTTCATATGATAGCTTATCAAATAAAATGGAGGCTATTATGAAAAGGGTATCCTTAAAGAAAGCGGGGGCTCTCTGCCTTACCGCAGGCCTGGCGGCGCTGACTGTGGCCGGCTGTGGAGACAACGGAAAAGCAGCGGGAGACAGCATGAAAAAAGTGGTTCTGAATGAGGTGGCGCACTCAATTTTCTATGCGCCCATGTATGTGGCTGTCGAAGAAGGGTATTTTGCGGAGAATGGGATTGACCTTACGCTGGTGACCGGATTCGGGGCAGACAAGACCATGACGGCGGTGCTTACCGGGGAAGCGGATATAGGATTTATGGGAAGTGAGAGTACCATCTATACCTATGTGGGGGGAACGGAGGACTATGTGGTGAATTTTGCCCAGCTGACACAGCGGGCCGGGAATTTCCTTGTGTCCAGGGAGCCCGTGGACGATTTTTCGTGGGATATGCTGATGGGAAAGGATGTACTGGGCGGCAGGGCAGGCGGTATGCCGGAGATGGTTTTTGAATACATTCTGACAAAGAACGGCATTGATCCCAGGGCGGATGTGAGAATTGACCAGAGTATTGACTTCGGATCCACTGCGGCGGCTTTTTCCGGGGGGCAGGGGGATTTCACCGTAGAATTTGAACCTCATGCGACTTCGCTGGAACAGAAGGGCGAGGGCTATGTGGTGGCATCCCTGGGAGAGGACTCGGGTTATGTGCCTTATACCTCCTTCTCGGCAAAGAAGAGCTACCTGGAAAAGAACAGGGACACCATACAGGCCTTCACCAATGCGCTGCAGAAGGGAATGGATTATGTGCAGCAGCACACGCCGGAGGAAATTGCCAAGGTGATTGCTCCCCAGTTCCCGGAGACGAACATGGATACGCTTACCACCATTGTGGAACGGTATTACCGGCAGGATACCTGGAAGGATAACCTGGTTTTCCAGGAGGATGCGTTTACACTGCTTCAGAATATCCTGAAGGATTCGGGTGTGCTGGAGGAGAATGTACCCTATGGGGACCTGGTAACCACAGAATTTGCCGAAAAAGCGGCAGAGTAAGACACATTCCGGGTCATACGCTTCCGAAAGTTCCGCCGGGTGCGGGAGGATTTCCGGAAGCGTATTTCCTGCTGAAAAGAGGAGCTATTCTATTTCATTCTGATGTTCTTCACAGCCCAGAGCCGCAGGGCATTGGCATTGGTGCTGATTTTTTCAAGGGAATCCAGTATTTTCTGAAAGGCGGGGCGCTCTTTTTCCTCAATGACCCCGTCCTCGGAGATGGCGATGAGGGAGGCACGGAGGGAATCGATGTCTTTCAGTGAACCCAGGACCTTCAGGGCGAGCCTGTCGAAATCGTCTATGGAAACTGTTTTCACAGTGCCTTTTCCAATGGGGCATTCCCTTGAGCAGTAGGCATTGCACAGTTCCGGTACATTGTAGGCACTAGCCATGGCCTTCACTTCCTCCGGATAGGGGGGAATGGTGTCCAGCTCGATGCGTGCCAGTCTGGTACGGTCAATGCCTATGATTTCAGCGGACTTTTCACGGCTGGAAAAGTCAGGATTGCGTTCCGCCGCCTCGGAACGTGCCAGATAGTACATATTGTCAGCAGCTTTTGTAGCTTTTTTACCCATAGTTTGTTTCATTCCTTTGCTGTAGAATAATAATTTGGTACAACCTATAGTGTATTAGAAAAATCTCTGTTTGTAAAGATTATTTGCAAAAGCAGTTGAGGGAAAGGCAAAAGTTTGTTAAAATAGAAGAATCCATTTAGCAGAATCCATAAAAAGGATCCACAAAAATATAACGACGGGAGGATAAAGAGATGGGACTGATTAAGGCGGCAAAGGATGCCGTGGGCTCGATGATGGCGGATCAGTGGAGGGAGTTTTTTTACTGCGATGCCCTCTCAAATGATATTCTGGTGGCGAAGGGCCGGAAAAAGGCAGGCAGCAGCCGTAATAACAAGGGAACGGATAATGTCATCTCCAACGGTTCCATCGTGGCGGTGAACGAGGGCCAGTGCATGATTATCGTGGAGCAGGGGCAGATCGTGGAATTCTGTGCGGAGGCAGGGGAGTTCGTTTACGACAACTCCACGGAACCCAGTCTGTTTTACGGGGATCTCGGGGAAAATATCAAAAATACATTCAAGGCCATAGGAAAGCGTTTCGCCTTTGGCGGCAGTGCGGGAAAGGACCAGAGGGTATATTTCTTTAACACAAAGGAGATACTGAACAATCTGTATGGTACGGCCACCCCCATTCCATTCCGGTACATAGACGACAACATCGGACTGGACATGGATGTGAGCATCCGCTGTAATGGCTCGTACTCCTTCCGGTTGGCGGATCCGCTGCTTTTTTACCAGAATGTCTGTGGGAATGTAACTGACAGCTACGGCCGAGGGGAGATCCAGAACCAGATGAAGGCGGAACTGATGACGGCGATGCAGCCTGCACTGGGCAGGATAAGCCGGCTTCGTGTCCGGGTGTCTGACATTCCCTTCCATGTGACGGAACTGGTGGATGCGGTAAATGCGGAATTATCGGAAAAATGGCAGAAAATGCGCGGCATTGTGGTGGTCAGCATGACCATGAATCCGCCGTCCATGCCGGAGGATATTGCCAAAAAGATCAGCGAGCTCCAGACTACGGCCACCATGCGTAATGCCAATATGGCAGCTGCCACCCTGGTGGGAGCGCAGGCGGATGCCATGCGGGCAGCGGCAGCCAACACTTCTACGGGTCCCATGATGGCCTTTGCCGGAATGAACATGGCCGGCAGCGCAGGGGGAATGGATGCCGCATCCCTGTTTGCAATGGGGGCGGCCCAGAACCAGGCGGCGGGAAACCGGAATCAGGCAGCGGATACCCGTACCCAGGGTTCGCCTGTACTGGGGTGGACCTGCAGCTGCGGGCACAGGGATAACCGGGGGAAATTCTGCATGGAATGCGGGAGTCCCAAACCTTCGGAGGCAGGGTGGACCTGCGGCTGCGGCACCGTGAACCAGGGAAAATTCTGTACTAACTGCGGGACAAGGAAGCCCGAGGGCGCGCCGCTCTACAGATGCGATAAGTGCGGGTGGGAGCCGGAGGACCCTGCCCATCCCCCGAAGTTCTGTCCGGAATGCGGGGATGTCTTTGACGACAGGGACAGAATATCATAAGGGCATCCGGACCGGGAAACCCTGCGGAACAGTCTCTGCGGGGGAGCTGCCGGGTTATTGTTCATACGCATTATGCTGCCGTGAGCATAACGCTGCCCGGGAGCGGAGGTTTCTGCCAGGGAACAGCGTCCTGGTGGGCATATGCCTGTAACACCGTCCGGGAGCGGAGGTTTCCACAGGAGGATGAAGGGGGATACATGAGTATATATGATACACTGAATAAGGAACAGAAGGAGGCGGTGCTGCAGACGGAAGGACCGGTACTGCTGTTGGCCGGGGCCGGAAGCGGCAAGACCCGGGTGCTTACCCACCGCATTGCCTACCTCATTGACGAAATGGGTGTAAAGCCCTGGAATATCCTGGCAATTACGTTCACAAACAAGGCGGCGGAAGAGATGCGGGAGCGGGTCGGCTCTCTGGTGGAGATGGGGGCCGGCCAGGTATGGGTTTCCACTTTCCACTCCGCCTGTGTGCGCATACTGAGACGTCATATCAACAGGATAGGATATGACAACAGCTTTACCATCTATGATGCGGACGACCAGAAGACAGTGATGAAAGGAGTGCTGAAGCGGCTGAATCTTGATCCCAAAACCTATAAGGAGCGGGCGCTGATTGGCGCCGTTTCCTCGGCAAAGGATGAACTGGTTTCCGTGGATGCGTTTGAACGGGAGGCGGCAGGGGATTATGGGAAGTCCGTTCAGGCCAGGGTTTACAGGGAATACCAGAATACCCTGAAGGCGAATAACTCCCTTGACTTTGACGACATAATCGTGAAGACGGTGGAACTGTTTCAAACCTGCCCGGATGTGCTGGATTCCTATCAGGAGCGTTTCCAGTATATCATGGTGGACGAATACCAGGATACGAACACGGCGCAGTTTGAACTGGTGAGACTGCTGGCCGGAAAATACCGTAACATCTGCGTGGTGGGGGACGACGACCAGTCCATCTATAAATTCAGGGGGGCAAACATCAGGAATATCCTGGACTTTGAGAAATATTTTCCCGAAGCCGTGGTCCTTAAGCTCGAGCAGAATTACCGTTCCACCCAGTGGATTCTGGATGCGGCCAATGCGGTGATCGGCAATAACACAGGACGCAAGGCCAAGGCCCTGTGGACTGCCAGGACAGGAGGGGACAGGGTTCGTCTCCGCCAGTTTGACAGCGCTTACGAGGAGGCGGAGTATATTGCAGGGGATATTCTGCGCAGGACACAGAAGGAGGGGATGGACTACAGGGACTGCGCGGTGCTTTACCGCACCAATGCCCAGGCCCGCCTGTTGGAAGAATGCATGATTATGGAGGGCCTGCCATATAATGTGGTGGGAGGGACCAATTTTTACAGCAGAATGGAGATAAAGGACATTCTGGCATATTTAAAAACCATAAACACAGGAAGAGACGATGTGGCAGTGCGCAGGATTCTCAATGTGCCAAAACGGGGAATTGGCAACGCTACCCTGGAAAAGGCGGAGGATTATGCGCAGCTGTACGGTACAGGCCTGTATGAGGCCCTGGAACGGGCGAATGAAATCACAGGACTGGGCAGGGCGGTATCCAAGATCACATCCTTTACAGGGCTGATCGGAAAACTGCGCAGAGAGAGCAGCCAAATGAAGGTGTCCGAACTGATCAGGAAAGTGGTAGAGGAAACCGGCTACAGGGCGTATCTGGAAGACTGCGACGAGGAAGGCGGCCAGGACAGAATTGAAAATGTGGATGAACTGATCAACAAGGCGGTAAATTACGAGGAGGCCGGTGAGGAGCCGTCGCTGACCGGATTTCTGGAGGAAGTGGCTCTGGTGGCAGATATTGACAAGGTGGGGAATGACGACAACAGGGTGCTGCTTATGACACTGCATTCTGCCAAGGGACTGGAATTTTCCTGCGTATACCTGGCAGGTATGGAGGACGGCCTGTTTCCGGGATATCATGCCATCACGGCAGAGGACGAGGCAGACCTGGAGGAGGAAAGGCGCCTTGCCTATGTGGGCATCACCAGGGCAAAGGATGAGCTGACTCTCACCTGTGCCAGGACGCGGATGATCCGGGGGGAGACCCAGTATTATTCGGTGAGCCGTTTTGTGGAAGAGATTCCGTCAGAACTGTTGGACCGTGACAGGGCTGCCGCCAGGCGCAGAATGGGAGCCTGGTCCTCGGACAGCCAGGAAAATGAGGGAAGTTTCCCGTGGGGAGGTCGTTCTGCGGATCTGCCGTCCGAAACAGGAGGAGCCGGCCGGGGCGGGGGAACTGGAATTTCCCGGGACGGAGGATCCGGGAGGGAGGAACCGGCAGCCGGCGGCAGGGAGGAGACCGGGTACCGTCCGAAGGCCATTATTCGTCCCAAGGCTGTCGTGAAGGCGGACAAACCCTTTATTGCAAAGGGAATCAGCAGCCTGAACCAGCTGACCGGAATTTCCAAGGGAGCGCCCTATAAAGCGCCTGAGGCAATTGACTACGGTGTGGGAGACAGGGTTTCCCATGTGAAATACGGGGAAGGGAAAGTCCTGAAGGTAGACAGGGAACCCCGGGACTACAAGGTTACAGTGGACTTTGACAGAGCAGGACAAAAAATAATGTATGCATCTTTCGCGAAATTGAAAAGACTGTAGTATTTTTCCGGGGGATATGGTATAATAAGACTGATCGGATAACTTATCAAAAAACAACAAAAAATAGGCAGGATTTTGCCGGTATGGAGGTATTTTTCATGAGTAAGATCGAGAATTTGATTGATATGGCAAGGCTCAACGAGCTGCTCGGGAAGAAGGAAGAAGAGAAAGAGTGCAGGAAAGTGCTGTGGGTTCTGGCCATTATCGGCGCCATCGCCACAGTCGCAGCCATTGCATACGCTGTTTACCGCTATCTGAATCCCCGCTACCTGGATGAGTTTGAGGACGAATTCGAAGATGAATTCGAGGACGAGGAGACGGAAGACGAGGAAGATGATTTCTTCGCAGACGAGGGAGAGAACTGAGAATATGAAAAAAGGACAGGTGTACGAAGCCACGGTAGAGAGGGTGGATTTCCCCAATAAAGGAATCGCCCGGACAGAGGAAGGCGCCGTTACCGTGAAGAACAGCCTGCCCGGCCAGAAAATAAAGCTTGGAATCAGCAAGGTGAGAAATGGGAAGGCGGAAGGACGTCTTCTGGAGGTGTTGGAGCGATCCCCTCTGGAGACGGATCCCCCGTGTTCCCATTTTGGAGTGTGCGGGGGCTGCACCTACCTTTCCCTTCCCTATGAGAAACAGCTGGGGATTAAGGAAAACCAGGTGAAGCGCCTGTTGGACACTTGTCTGGTGGGACAGGAAGAGGACTGGATCTGGGAAGGGATCAAGGCAAGTCCTGTAATATACGGTTACCGCAACAAGATGGAATTTACTTTCGGGGACGAGGTGAAGGACGGTCCCCTGGCCCTTGGCATGCATAAAAGGGGAAGCTTTTACGATGTGGTGACTGTGGGGGACTGCCGTATCGTGGACGGGGACTACAGGCAGATACTGGACAGGGTGCTGGAGTATTTTTCTGGATATACAGGGCAGGACAGGGTTCCCTATTACCACAGGATGCGGCATGAGGGATATCTGCGCCACCTGGTGGTGCGTAAGGCGGCGCATACCGGGGAGATTCTGGCCGCGCTGGTGACCACATCCCAGAATCCCTGGGAGGGTAGAGAGGCCGGGGAGACCGGGGATCGGGAGGACGGCACCGGGGAAAACAGTGCGGAAAAGCTGATGGAAGGTTTCCGGGAATGCCTCCTTGACCTGGAGCGTGGAGGAAGGCTGAAGGGACATTTTGCAGGGATTCTTCATATTATAAATGACTGCCGCGGGGATGTGGTGCGCAGTGACCTCACAAAGGTGCTTTACGGCCGGGATTATTTTTATGAGGAACTTCTGGGGCTCCGGTTTAAAGTCTCTGTCTTTTCTTTTTTCCAGACAAATACCCATGGGGCGGAGGTGCTCTACGAGACTGCCAGGGAATACGTGGGGGATCTGGGCACGGGCGCCGGGGACGGGACGCCGGACAAGGTGGTGTATGACCTTTACAGCGGAACCGGAACCATTGCCCAGTTGATGGCTTCCGCCGCGTGGCAGGTCATCGGGGTGGAAATCGTGGAGGAGGCTGTGGATGCGGCGGTGCGCAATGCCCGGGAGAACGGACTGGACAACTGCAGGTTTCTTGCCGGGGATGTGCTGAAGGTTCTGGATGCCATTGAGGAGAAGCCGGATCTCATTATCCTGGATCCGCCCCGGGA